>DAOWGL010000166.1 GCA_030637455.1 Candidatus Nitrosopumilus sp.
GATATTATTGAATTAGGATTTCCATTTTCAGACCCACTAGCTGATGGCCCTGTAATTCAAAATGCCAGCACCATATCTTTAGAAAAGGGAACAAAGATTGCAAAGTTTTTCAGCCTTGTAAAAAAAATTAGAAAAGAAACAGATACTCCATTAATCCTAATGACCTACACCAACATTCTATTCCACAAAGGGTATGGGAAATTCATTTTAGAGGCTAAAAAAGCAGGAATTGATGGATTTATTCTTCCTGACATGTCAATTGAAGAATCAAAAGACTATCTACAGGCAGCCAAAAACAAGGCAGATACAATATTTCTAATCTCACCAAATACCAGCAATACAAGAATTCAAAAAATATCAAAAGCATCATCAGGATTTTTGTATTTAGTTGCAGTCTTTGGAACAACCGGTGTAAAAACTGGAATTAAAAAATACACACTGGATGCAATAAAACAGGTTAAGAAACAAACTAAAGGGAAAATTCCAATAGGAGTTGGATTTGGAATATCAACACCTGAGGATGTAAAAAAATACATCAAGGCAGGGGCGGATGCAGTAATTGTCGGTAGTGCATATCTGAAACTAATTGAGAAAACACCTCAAACCAAATTAGAATCAAAAATTGCATCATTTACAAAAAGTCTCAAAAAACAAACAATTCTCTGAAATTAACGTCAAAGTTGGCGGTCAAGTGTGCAACTGTGATGGAGGGGAACTCGATTCCAGTAATGGCCGCCAAACTAGAGGTTCTCATCATATAATAAATTTAGAAAAATAAAACAAAGACGGTATCAAAACCTAAAATTCATTTGAAATGCAGATAAATTATTCACAATTGTAAAGATCGTAATTATCTAAACATTGAGAGTTTTGAGCGAGTCAAAAATAGCATGGACATTATACTGATACTCAAAATACTGATTGCCAAAAATCCAAATTCAGGGATTACATGACTACCCATAATTTTAATTTCTCTTGAAGTTGAATCAATCGGAATAACTAATTTTGTCCCAGAACTAGTTGTTTCTTTTTGAAAACTAGTAACCATTTCACCATCTATCCAAATAGAATTAGGATTTTCAATCAACTCTTCAGGAAGAACCAATGTAATTTGATCAGTTTCAGATGAACCAGAAATAGTAAATGTCAATGTTTTTTCATCAGGATTAACATGTACTGCATTTACAAGAGTTGTATCCAAGATGTATTTTACTTGAAAACCTAAACCATCACTGCTCAATCCAGATGCAATTTTATCAATTGATTTAACACTCCCAGTGTTGCTAACAACATGAACTACACCATTCATCCAAGGGTGAAGACTGCAATAATAGTAAAAATCACCAAAGTCATCAAATTGTCTCGTGTAGGATTTGCCTGCAGTAAAAAATCCACTATCAAATAGATCGTCTTCTTCACCAGATTGTGTTACAGAAGTTATAGTATGAAAAGCAGTATCGGCATTTTTCCATGTAACAGAGTCACCATTGAAAATAATTATTTCTCCGCTGGTTACTCCAGTTGATTTTTCAGACCAAAAATAAGGCGCATTTTCGTCAGATGCACCATTTGGGATATTGATAACATATTCTTCTGCATATGCAGAAGAAGCGATTCCAAGAATAACTAGAGAAAGTAAGGATACCAGAAAAAAAGAAATTTTCATACTAAAATTAGATATGAGGTCATATTTCAATCCGTGTTTGATCGACAAAACATACAAAAACCAGACACCCATTTGTTTAATGTGCAGACAAAGTTAATTTTTGTCACAGGTGGTGTGATGTCTGGCCTTGGAAAAGGCGTAACAACTTCCTCGATTGCAAAATTATTACAATTAGCAGATCAAAAAGTATCATGTATCAAAATAGATCCATATCTTAACTATGATGCTGGAACAATGAATCCAGTAGCTCACGGCGAAGTCTTCGTAACGGATGACGGAGGAGAATGTGATATGGATATTGGAAACTATGAAAGATTTCTAAATCAAAACATTCCAAAAAGCCACAACATTACAACAGCACAGGTATACTCCTCAGTAATTGAGGCTGAAAGAAAGGGAGAATATCTCGGAGCATGTGTTCAGATCATCCCTCATGTAACTGATGAAATTAAAAATAGAATTACCAAAATTGCAGAAGAGGAAAAACTAGACTTTTTGATTGTAGAATGTGGGGGAACAGTAGGAGATATTGAATCACTGCCATTTCTAGAGGCACTAAGGCAAATGAAAGTAGAAGAAGGGCCAGAAAATGTAATTTTTGTTCATGTAACATTAGCACCATCCTTAGATGTGGTTGGAGAACAAAAGACAAAACCGACACAGCACAGTGTTCAAGAATTAAGAAGAATAGGTATCCAGCCAGACTTTTTGGCAGTTAGATGCACATTACCATTAGAAGAGAAAACAAAAAAGAAAATTGCAATGTTTACAAATGTTACACCAAAAGATGTCCTTTCATGTCATGATGCAAAATCAATTTTTGAGGTTCCTCAAATGCTATACGAGCAAGGAATTATGGATTCGATATTTAGAAAGTTTGAAAAAGTCGGAATGGTTAATGCATCAGCTAATTGGGACAAGTGGAATGAAATTGCTCAGAATATGGTAAATCATGAAAATAACAAAGTAAAAATCGCAATGGTTGGGAAATATGTAACGTTAACTGATAGTTATGTGAGTGTAAACCATGCACTAAAGCACGCAGGTGCACAAATGGGTAAATCAATTGATATCGATTGGATAGATTCAGAATCAATTACGGATTACAGTACACTGTCAAATTATGATGGAATTCTAGTACCAGGAGGATTTGGAACAAGAGGATCAGAGGGAATAATTCAAACTGCAAATTATGCAAGGGAGAAAAACATACCATATCTTGGAATATGTTTTGGATTCCAGTTAGCTGCAATTGCATTTGGACGAAACGTATTGAATTTAGAAGATGCAAATTCTACAGAAATAAAACAAGATACAAAGAACCCTGTTGTAGATTTACTACCAGAACAAAAAGAAGTTTCAGATATGGGTGGCTCACTTCGATTAGGAGCTAATGATGTTTTAATTAAAGAGAATACAAATGCCAAAAAAATCTACAATGCATCAACAATCAGTAAACGACATAGACATAGATATGAAATTAATCAAGAGTATATCCCTCAATTTGAAAAAAATGGATTGATATTTTCAGCAGATAGTGATGGCGGTAAAAGAATGGAAATACTCGAAATCCCACTGCATAAATTCTATCTAGGAGTGCAATTCCATCCAGAATTCAATAGTAGGCCGGGATATCCTGAAGAAATATTTTCAGCATTCATTAAAGCATCATCTGAGAAATAATTTTCAAAATAGGAACCCAAAAAGGGATCTATAACACAACTGAAAAAGAACCATCACATACCAACAATTGTACAAAAGATAAATCTTAATTATTCAATTTTAGAAATTTGATAGATTTTCTGCCTTGCATCTCTGATTGAAACTTTCTTTTTGACATAGCCTTTTTTGAGCAAATGACTCAATGCCAGTCTAACAGTTCTATCAGGAAGCAATGTTTTGTTTGCAAGATCTTTCTGGGTTAAAGCCCCTTCATACTCTAGAGTTTTCAATAATAGCTTGGAACTTGGAGGCATGCTAAGAAGTTCTTCAGCAAGGTGAACCTTTTTTGCAAGAGCTGAGATTGCAGTCGAATCTTTTTTTAGCCTAACAATTTGTGCTGGAGGGAAAAATTGCGTACATTCTACAGTTTTTTTTACTTTGTATCTATTCAAACCATCCAAAACGACCTCGCAGTGTAACCGTGCGGATATGTCATCAATTTCAATAGAGCTACCATTTGAAACAATGATTGGTCTACGGGTAACATCAAGAGAGTTTACTGAAATTATTTCAAATACTGCAGAGTCTTGAAATAACACTGGACCGCCAGCAGACATTGAATATGCAGATGAACCAATAGGAGTAGATACAA
>DAOWGL010000006.1 GCA_030637455.1 Candidatus Nitrosopumilus sp.
AAAACCTGCAAAGAAAGTAGTAGAAAAACCTGTTAAAGTAAAGAAATTAACTAAAAAAGAATTAGAAGAAGAAAAAAGAATTGCTGAACTAACCCTTGAAGAAGAATTAGAAGAACAACTCTCAGATGAGGAAATTGAAAATTTCCAAATTGAAAAAGTTGACATGGAACGATTGACTAACAAAGTTTGTGATATTTTAGCTGAGAAAGAGTCTGATGGAATGTTCCAAGGTGAATTGTGGAAAAAACTCAAACTTACTAATCAAGTTGGTTCTCGATTAGCATTGAAACTTGAAAGAATGGGTACAATCACTAGAGAAAAACTCCTTGAGAATAATCGTTGGACATACAAATTAATTTTAAAGAAAACTCCAATTAGTACACAATCCATTGAAAATGCACCTTGTTTAGTTTGTCCTGTTGAGCAGAAATGTTCACTTGATGGAGAAATTAGTCCTACAAATTGCCAATTCATTGAGGATTGGGTAATTGCTGAATTGAAAAAACCTGTGAAGGCTAAATGAAACTAGCAGATGCACGAAAAGATTACTATCGTCGATTAGCTCACGAGCAAGGTTTTCGAAGTAGAGCTGCATTCAAACTACAAGAATTAAACAAGTCATATCGTCTCATAGGGCCTGGTTTCAACGTTTTAGATCTTGGCTGTGCACCTGGTGGTTGGACTCAGATGGCTATCAAATTAGTTGGAAATCAAGGAAAAGTAATGGGTATAGATTTGTCTTATGTTGAAGAAATTCCTGGGGCTCATATTATCAGAGAAAATATTGAAGATGAACATGTTGTAGATGAAGTATTATCTTATTTTGGACGTAAAGTTAATGCTGTAATTTGTGATCTTTCTCCTCAAGTAAGTGGAAATTGGAGTGTTGATCATGCAAAGCAAATATCATTAAATTATGATTGCACAAAAATACTGGAGAAAGTTTTAGCACACAAAGGAAATGCAGTTTTTAAAATTTTTGATGGTGAATTCTCAATGGAATTTAGAGATTACATCAAGAAAAAATTTGTTAGAATAAATCTTACAAAACCTGATTCAAGTAGGAAGCAAAGTAGTGAATTATACCTTGTCTGTTTAGGTTTTATTGGATAGTTTCAAAAATTTTAATTATTTCTTTGATATTTGCATTAGTTCTAAACCCTGTTGGATTAAATACTGTTACACTAGCTAAAAAATTATTTTCTATTAAACTTGAAACTGCTTTTTCTAGTTTTGGTGGTGATGATTTCATTATTGATGCAACTTCATCTATTGTATAATATGTCCCTGGCATTTCTGATTCAGACAAACATTTACAAAGAATTTTTTCACAATTCTTGTTTGTTTCTAATTTAGAATTCTCTATTATCATATCTTGAACAAATTCCTTGTCAAAAATTTTATCTATCCATAATGGTCCTGCTATACTAATTTTTGATTTACATAGTTCACATTCCTGCTCTTGCTCTAATGCGATTTTTCTATTTCCGCAATTTTTACAATGTAAAATGTATCCTAGATTTTCTTTTTGATCTGGTTTGTTGAGAACTTTGACATATGTTCTATAGTAGTGCATTTCACTTTCTACAAACATAGGAATTACAGTTACACCTAGTCTTGCAGCTACTGTTCTAAGAGAACCTAAAATCAATCTAATTGCAATTTCATTTCCGTATTCTGTTCTAACTGGGACTCCACCATACTTTCTTTTACATGCCGATTGAAAGAGGCCATTTAGCACTTGAAGATCTGTGGCTGCTGTTGATAGTATGCCTCCATGCATAGTTGCTCTAATCCCACAGTCAAAATAGGCTGCAGGTGATCCAAAAGGATCTATGTCTACAATTGAGCCTCTTTCTCCTTTTTTTGAATAATTACTAAAAAATCTACATACTTCTTTTTCAGAAAATTCCATATTCTTTACTTCATTTAGATTTGCAGAATATTCTGCCATTTTGAGCGCAGAAGGATTAAGATCATTAATTACAATTTTTTCAACATCTAATTCATTTGCAACTCGTAATCCTCTAGCCCCTAACCCTGAAAGACCTTCTAAGAAAATTTTTGGACCTTGAAATTTGTTAAGAAAAGCAGAATATGCAATTATTGAAAAATCTCTATTTAATTTTGCTTTAGGATTAAAAAATGCTGGTTTCATCGGAGGTACTTTATCTGTAATTGATTTTTTTGGGACTAGTAGTTTTGTTTTCCCTTCAATTATTTCTTGAAAAGTTCCATCTGTAAATTCCAATTATTTTTCAATTCTTCTAAACGTATAACGGTTTAATACTTGTGCTTTAAGACACAATTCGTGCAAATTTGTGGTATTGATGATGCTGGACGTGGTCCAATGTTGGGACCATTGGTGATAGCTGGAATATCAATAGATAAAAAAAATATAAAAAAATTAACTGCATTAGGTGTAAAAGATTCAAAAAAACTTACTCCCAAATTACGAGAACATCTATATAAAAAAATTATTAAAATTGTAGATGACTATTACATAGCAAAAATTTCTCCTAGATCAATTGATGCTAGTGTAAAGAAACACTGTCTAAATGGTTTAGAGGCAAAATACATGGCAAAAGTTGTTTCAAAATTAAACCCAGATGTTTCCTATGTTGATTCATGCGATGTTAATCCTACTAGATTTGGAAAAGAAATTTCTAAACTATCTGATAATCATAAAATTAAATCGTATCATCGTGCAGACAGTAGATTTGTTGTAGTATCTGCTGCATCTATTCTTGCTAAAGTTAGTAGGGATAGGGCAATTATGAAATTAAGAAAAGATCATAATTTGGGTAGCGGATATCCTTCTGATTCTGTAACTGTGAAATTTGTAAAAAAATATTATAAAAAAAACCATGAAATGCCTAAATTTGTGCGTAAAAGTTGGAAACCTGTTCAGAGAATAATTGAAAATAACTAATGATTGAATTTTGAAATCACCATTGCGTGATCTTTATCATATGGATGCAGATCAATTGTCTGCAAAACATCGAATCTCGGTTTTAATTTTTCTATTTCTTCTTCAACAATTCTTTTTGGAGCTTTTGTTACATCGATACTTCTAGTTTTGATAACTAAAAAGAAATAGCCTCCTTTTTTTAGAAACATTTCACAATTATCAATTGCAATTTGTGTTTGATCTGGTTGTGCAATATCTACATATACGACATCAACTTTTCCAAATACTGAAAAATATTCTTTTGGCTTTCTTGCATCTTGCAAAATTGGAATGACGTTTTTTCTATATGTTGCTACTCTATCCAAAAAATCCCTTGCTACTCTACTTGCATGTTCTACTGCAAAAACAATCCCTATAGGTCCTACAATATCTGAGATGTGACTAACTGTGGTTCCCGTAGATGCCCCTAAATACAAAATTTGACTTTTATTTTCAAAAGGAAAATAATCTAAACCATTCATAATGGATGCTGCTAATTTACTTCTAAATGGATCCCATAACCTGTATTCAATTCCTCTTTTAATGATTAATTTTTCTTTGTAAACCTGATTTCCAGGAACCATGTTTTCTGTAGCTAATTTTTCTTGTCCTTCTGATTTTATCCAAAAAAATGATTGATTATCGTCTTCCAAACTTCTTTCTCTTTTTGTTTGAATCTGTTCTTTCATCATTCCTTCCACTGTCTCTTCTTGGACTATCTCTAAAGCTTCCTTCTCTTCTATCTCCACTGTCTCTTCTTCTATCTCCACTGTCTCTTCTTCTATCTCCACTGTCTCTTCTTCTATCTCCACTGTCTCTTCTTCTATCTCCACTGTCTCTTCTTCTATCTCCAC
>DAOWGL010000059.1 GCA_030637455.1 Candidatus Nitrosopumilus sp.
CATGGTGTGTTTCAGTTTGTGTGTTTGATGAATGACAGACATGGTGTGTTTCAGTTTGTGTGTTTGATGAATGACAGGCATGGTGTGTTTCAATTTGAACACAAATCAGTTTATGATTTACTTGAACGAGAATTATTCTATTGATACAAAGTTTAGCATTTGTTTTGATCGGACTGTTATTTTCAAGTAGCATTGTAATGAATTTAGATTCTGCAGAAGCTGAAACTGTATATCCTGAAAGATATGTACCAGACAGATTACTAGTAAAATTCAACGATGACATTCCAGCTCACCAAAAACAAGGAATCCTAAATCAAAACAATGCTGCAATAACTAATGAAATAACACAAATTGATGTTTTAATTATTGATGTTCCAGAACAATCCCTTGAAACTGTAGAGTCTGCTTTACAAAACAATCCTGCAGTAGACTATGTAGAGCGAGACTGGATATTAGAGCCTGAAGCAATTCCTAATGATACTTGGTTCCAAAACCAGTGGCATCTAACAAAAATAGGAGCTGATCAAGCTTGGGATATCACAAAGGGTGATTCTGCACCAATTGCTATTTTAGATACTGGAATAGAATTAACTCATCAAGATCTTTCTGCAAAACTACAAAATGGATGGAACTTTTATGATAACAATAATGATCTTACAGATGTTTGTGGTCATGGAACCAAAGTTGCAGGAGCAGCTGCTGCAATAACTAACAACGAACTAGGAGTTGCAGGTGTTGCATGGAACAATCCAATAATTCCAATTAAAATAACTGATTCTAACTGTCTAGGATATTACTCTTCAATGATTCAGGGAATTACATATGCCGCAGATAATGGAGCCAAAGTTGCAAACATTAGCTTTAGAGTATTCAATGGAAATGCATTGACTGATGCAGCTCAATACATGCATTCTAGTGGTGGATGGGTTGTAGTTGCTGGCGGTAATACTGGAAATTTTGAAAATTATTCTGATAATCAATATGTAATTTCAGTTGCAGCGACTTCTTCATCAGATGCTGTGACAAGTTTTTCATCATATGGCCCATACATTGACTTTGCAGCACCTGGTTCTGGAATCTATACAACAAGAACAAGTGACTCTTATGGTTCATCTAGTGGAACCTCTTTTGCATCACCCATAACTGCTGGTGCAATTGCACTTGTATTTGCATCTGATTCCACTCTATCCCCTGATGATGTATACAACAAACTAAAAAATTCTGCATTAGATCTTGGAGACTCTGGCAGAGATGACAAGTATGGTTGGGGCAGAATCAATATTGCTGCGGCACTTGCATACACTGTTCCTATAATTGATGATATTCCACCAGTAGTTACAATTACCAGTCCTACAAATAATTCTGATGTAGTTGGTACATTTTCAGTATCAGTTAATACATCTGATAATGTTCAGGTTAATCAAGTAGAACTGTACATTAACGGGATTTTATCTCAACAAGACATCTCTAGTCCTTATGTCTTCAGCGTAGATAGCAGCGTACTCAATTCTGGGTCAAACCAAATCGAAATCAAAGCAATTGATTCTAGTAATAATTGGGCATCAGACCAAATCACAGTTAACGTGTTAACCGATACGATTTCACCAACCATTGCAATCACAAATCCCGTTGATGGTCAAATAATTAGTGGAAAGACCAAGATCATCATTTTAGCATCTGATGATTCAGAAATTAACAAAGTGGAACTTTTCATTGATGATACTCTCAAATCAACGTTAACTGGAAATATCTATGAATATAATTGGAATCCAAAAGGAATTTCGGGTGGATCTCATACCATTAGCTCTATTGCCACTGACAATTATGGAAACTCTGCTCAGATATCCATTGATGTAATTATTGAAAAAGGTGGAGATAAGAATGGAAAAGGTGGTGGAAAACCCCAGGGTAAAAAATAAAACTAGATAATCTATACAAGATTATCCGAACTATGCTAGATGAGCTCAATTCTGAAATTAATGCAAACCTGCTACGATTTGATACTGTATTGTATTATTTTCAAGTTCATGATGATTAGTTCTCACAAGGAGAATTATCATTTTGGTTCAAATCTCTGATTTCAAATAGAATTAAGCCTGCTCCCATCGGGATTCGAACCCGAGTCTTTGGCTTGAGAAGCCAAAATGCTTAACCGGACTACACTATAGGAGCTTGATAAAAAACAAATTAAATCTCAATTTAAAGGAAATGTTTTGACTTTGCATGAATTTGTAAAATTTTGTGAGTTGATTCCTTTATAGAAAAATCAAAGTTAGAAAACTACATGGAAATTCAAAAATTCATTGAAGAAAATGAATTATTGGGATTTCCAATAGGATTGGGTGGGTGTAGAGTCTCTGATCTATCTTTTGATTCATGTGATTATGATCTTTTTATCTTTGATGGAAAATCAGGATCTGGAAAAATAATCCAATACGGCAATGAATTTGTAACTATTCATCATGCATCCTTATCTGAAACAAATTCTGAAAAACTTCTTCAGTATCATAAATTACAAATCCTTCAAGACGAATCTTGGGATCTTCGAATGATGCTTTCTAAGATTGAAGAAAAACACACATCGTTATTTTCTGATTTTGCAAAAAATTGTTTAATTGAATCTCAATTTTGCTGTCAAAAAACTAACGAGGCTATAGAATCCTCTGATGTATTTGCACCTTGTTGGCAAAAATGCGCTACTTTCTATTTGGGCAATGCTATTTCATCAATTAACCATTTACGTGCTAGTCCTTCTCATATGCTTGATTCACTTCGAAAATTAAAGAAAAGCACAATCAATGAACATATTTCTATTGTAACTCAAACTGTTGGTATTGAACGGGCTACCCCTACATTACTTGAAAGAATGTTAAAATCAACAATAGGTTTTTCTGATTTAATAGAAAAAAATAATCATTCTCAAATTATTCAAGCAAAACATGATTTTTTTGTGAAAAATTCCATGCTTTCTGATTGCTATTTTTATTTGGGATATGTGAATAAAGAAAATTTTGTAAAAATCAAGGATACTCTAAATCGAGAGCAGGATTTGATACATATTCTAAAAGTTGCATTTGATGTTGAGGCTGATTCTAATCTTCTTGAACAACAATCAATACTTGTTCAAAAATCATGTAATGAAATACTTGGGATTCTTTCAAGTGCGTAGTGTTCTATCTAGATGTACTAACCTTTTAAAATAAGTAAAATTACTGATGTATCATGGTAGATCAAGCATGTGGATGCGAAGCTGACAGCGGCGATCCAGATTACTCCTGCGATTGTGCAATGCAAGGTCATTGTATATGCAGTGCTGATTGCAAATGTAATACAGACGTTTGTAAAGAAGCAGTTAAACAAATGTAATTGGATAAGTTCCAATACTAATTTTTTATTTTTTAATTAATCGTCTTCATCCTCAAAGCCCCATGATTTTACTAATTCTTTTTGGAACTTGTCAGCTTGTTTTTCATCTAGTGCAAATCCGCAGTTCTTATGAGTAGGAACTACGGTCATACCATCTAGTTTGAATTCGACTTCAAACAAGTGGACTTTAGAACATTCACACATTTCTGGAATTTCTGTACTTATTCCTCTATATTTGCTTATTTGAATAAGATTTTACTGCCTATTTTTCTCATTTTTTACATTTTTGAAAAACGTTTAACTATCCGTTTTGACAATTTTTTTCAGATTTGAAAGCAACATTATTACTAATTTCAGCTATTACTGCACTACTTTTTGGATCATTGGCAGCTCCTTCAGCTTCAGCACAATTCCAATCTGGAGGAGTAGATCATGAAGGCACTTGGTATGCTGGTGAAGGTCTCAAACAAGGGGATTTCTTTTCTTATTCAATGTGCTATGTGGATTACAAAGAATGCACTACATTTGAATTGGATATGTGGATTAAAGGTGACATACAAGATGGTAGTGAAACTAAATGGTTAGCTGAAGTCGCTGTATTTGATGGAAATAAAATAATTGTAGGTGAAATGGAACTTGGAAAAGTTGCACCAGAACCAACAGGTGGTAGTAAAGAATTAGGAGTCTATCGTGGAGCATTCAAATCTTCTGTAGTGTGGCTATCTGCATTTGCAACATCTAATGAAGATGCTTACGGAAAAGGGCCAAAAGCATTCAGTGATATCTCTTGGGGTAAGATTGGAAATATTGGAGGTGAACAGGTACTTCCAATGAAAATTGAAACCTTGACAGTTCCTGCAGGAACTTGGGAAACAGTTCAAGTCGGATGGAAAACTGGGGGTGCTGAAAGCAGTGTTTGGATTGTAGATGATTTCCCCTTTCCAATAAAAGCTAAAACATACACTCATGTTTCAGAAGGAATTCCTCCAACAGAATATGAATTTGTTTTATTAAATTATAAAGAAAATGTTCAAGAATCACCAATTGCCCAATACCAATCAACTTCAGTTGATTATGCAGCTGCTGGATGTGAAACTGACTTTGACAAATCAACTGGCATAAAAAAACCTACAAACAACTTTGATTATCAACTTAATATTTTCTACGGTCCTGAAGATTTAGTTCAAGGATGTGAATCTCAATGGCTCATAAAATTTATCAGTAAATATGATGATACTGAATTTCTAAATCAAGTTCAATATGATTTTCTTGTTGTAGATGATAACTTGACTCCATTAAGATCTATTGCTCAAGAAGAAGGTGTAGACTTTCTCTACTCTCCATCTGGACTGGCTATACTTGATTTTATTGTTAAAGAAGATCCTGGCACAGCAAATTATGTTGTATGGATTTATGGTTTAGCACCTCAAGGTATTGTACCTAGTGTTGCATCAGATTATTTAGAAATCTCTGTCCCGATTTATGCTAGTGATGGGACAACCCCTGTAGAAGAAATCCCATCTTGGATTAAGAACAATGCAGGATGGTGGGCAGATGGCTCAATTGATGATGATTCATTCGTCCAAGGTATTCAATTCTTAATCAAAGAAGGAATTATGAGGGTTCCTTAAACTGTTCAAACTCCTAGTCCGAGTGGTTATCAACCTGAATCCTGGTATGATTAGAAACCAATTCTTCAATATTCTACATTCAAATTACTATATTTTATTAAAATAATGAATTAAGTTGGTTGGTCTTTTCAAACATCCTAAACGCCATATCAAAAAACTTCTTAGAGATGGTGAATATGATGAGGCTATAGCATATGGGAAAAACTTAGAATCACAATATTCTAATGATCATGATTTTATGTTTATTCTGGGTAGTGCATTCTTTATTGTAGATGATGCAAAACGGGCATTGCCATATTTTGAAAAAGCATTTCAATTAGATAATGAAGATGTAGAGACTTTGTCTCTAAAAACTAATGTACATTTAGCATTAGAACAAAAAGATAAAGCTATTGCATGTTGTAAATATATAGTAAAACTTCAACCAAAAAATACAGAAGCTCAGGAATTATTAGAAAAACTTGATGTTATTTAATTTAGAAAATTATTCTTTCTTTTTCATCTCATAAGCATTTTCCATTAACCAATTACAAAATGCTGTAACTTTATCATCAAAGTCAGTCCAAACATGAACTGAATGAGGCAAAATATCTATTTTCCAATTATCTGTAAATACTCTTACTCCTTCTTTATTTTCATACATGTACGCATCTTCAGTTTTAACATCTCCTAGCATTTCAATTGCTTTTTGTTTGATAATCTCTCTATCTATTGGAAATCTTTTCTTGTCATAATCTATAATTAAACTCAAATCCCTTTTACCGTATTTTTCAAACTCGTCAATTCTACCTTGTTTTGGAAAATTTACAATTAATTTGATGTTGTATTTTTTACCAACTTCTTTTCCTATTTCTACAATTCGAGTATATGCCATTGCTGGATTTTTCTTTAGTAGAAATCTAATTTGTGCTAGCTCTTTTTTTAGTTCAGATTGCAAGTCTGTGACCACTTGTGAAAAAATCATACTTGTTATCTGAGAAATTCCTATTATAACCATTAATTTCTCTCAAGATTAGTTTTTTTAGAACTTCGATTAGTTCAGAATATGGCAATGCCTATGGATTTTGATGGAATGAGAACAGATGATGCTTCATTGAGAACCGATAATGTTGATGACTACAAAAGAACCTGTATCGATTTTATCGAAGATATTTCACATGATTATGAGGCATGGGTTGATTATTACAAATTGCCTGATGATGAAGATAAACGAAGACGTGCAGGAATTTGTGCCACAATTACGCGAACCAATGACTGGATAGCAAAAGTAGCACAGTCCATCAAAGCAGTTGATGTTGTAATGAATGATGGAATTCAAAAAATGGCAGAAGCCACTGCAGGAAAACCTCTTGAAATTGGAGTTTTTGTAAATCACAAATCTGGTTATGCTGAAACAAGCCCTGGAATAATTGATGTTAATGTAAAGGGTGTTGGAAGAGAAGGAAGAAAGATGAAACTTGGATTTCATTTTAAAGATGATAGGTTTAGAATTGAATCAACATGTGATGCATATTTGGATGAGGCAAATTTACCTGATCAAGAATTTGATAATTTAGATATTAATCTTATACTTCATGCAGAAAATGCAAAACCCCGTGATGTTATTGCATTTACTGTAACCTTGAGTGAAATTCAAAATGATGTTGAATTTGATAGACGTGGAGTTTCAACTATTGTTCATTTGGTATAACTTCACGAATAACTTCTTCATCAATATAATCGATAAATTTTCCAGTGTTTTCAAGTTTTATTGAATTTATTTCTTCTAAATTATTCAAGTAATTCATCTTCAAATACCCTTCAGAAGCTGTATACAAGACTTCATCAATATAGAAACTCCTTGCATTACTCATTCCATAATATCGTGAATCTTCTGCAGAATGTGTTACTGTTCCTTTAAGATTGAATCCGTCTGAACTATTCAAATCAAATACATAGAATCCACTCCAGCGATTGTAATCTGGTGCGAACTTTTTGGAGCTTGAAATTCCACTAAGACTTTCAGCATCTCCGCTAATTGGTATTGATAAGACTCCACTTTTTTTATCAAAGAAGAATGATTTGTGTTCGTATAGTGCTTCTGAATGAGTTGAACTATCGCCAACTATGATGTCATCTGCAACTCTAGGGTTTTTCACATCTGCCACGTTAAACAATGCAATTTTTATTCCTAATTGTTGAACTCTACCATTTTCTACTTCTTTTGTATCCCGTCCAATACCAATAACATGTTCTTCATCATATGGGTGCAAATAGTTTGAAAATCCTGGAATTTTCAACTCTCCGAGAATTTTAGGCGTATCTTCTGATAAATCAATTACAAAGAAGGGATCAATTTGTTCAAATGTTACCAAGTATAGTCTATCTCCCATGAATCTTGCTGAGAAAATACTCTCATCTGGA
>DAOWGL010000122.1 GCA_030637455.1 Candidatus Nitrosopumilus sp.
GTCATCATCGTTTTCATCTGTAATGTTTTTTTGATTTATCTCCCAGATGTTTTCATTTCCAGATTCTGCATCTTTTAGACTATTTTCCCATTCTGAAATAGCATCGTTTGTTAAATTTATCCATTGTCTTTGATTTTCTGAAATATTTTCAGATGGTTCTATTATACAGTATGTACTGGGTTCGTTTTGTCTAAAATTAGTTGATGGAAAAAAAATCTCAGCTGAAACTGATTGAAAACCAGAACTAATAACTAAAATAAAAATGCAGAAAATTATAACTTGTTTATTCATCTGATACTTGTTTTTTACTTGTCTGTATAAAAATTAGATTTCAAACAAATTATATCTGTTTTTTTTAATTTATTTTTCTGAAAATTCAAGCAAATTTAGAACATACAAATCTATAATAAATCATAATTTGGAATAACATGTATAATCCTATTCATGGATTATTCAAAAATAAAACAATTTTTTCCAATAATACAATAAATAACTAGTAATATGATTGAGAAAAAAATCAATTATTCATTTATTCATAAAAAGTTATTATTACTATAACGGTATGTGAATATTATTGAACATACAAGAAATAACCCCTATCGTAATTTATGATAACGCCTGCCATCTTTGCATAAAATTTGCAAATACAATAAATTTTCTTGCTAGAGGAAAATTTGCTCTAGTTGGACATTATACTGAGATGGGTGAAAAAATCAAAAAAGAGTATCTTGATTCGAGTGCAACTGATATGTTTTGGTATGTTGATGGAAAAACCGCTTATGGAGGGCGTTCTGCACTTTTTCCATTATTTTATGGGATTCTTTTTTCCAAAAGAAATGATTCCTTTCAAACTAGTGTAGAAGAATCATGCAACGTTGGATGTAAGGCTCCAAAAGCTGTCTTTGTAAGATCTGCCAGTCTTTTAACTAATAGTAAAAAAATCAAAATCAATTGATTTTTGTTTTAGAAAACAGAACACTTTTGAAATATGTTCAATTCTATTTCTTGTGAGTGAAAAAGAAAGACAACGAGAAAAATTAAGAATAAAAACAGGCAGGAGTAAACGCTGTCTTGATTGTAAAAAACACAGATGTGTAATAGATTCTTGTAATTGTGATTGTCACAAAGATTTCTCTGGGAGAATTGTACCTAGGGTTTACAGACAAATGCCTACAAAAAAAGAAACTAAAACCAAAAGTTAAAAATTCTCAATCAAGTAATTTGTATCATGTTTTAATTTTGGATTTTTTAACGGATTTTTTTGTTGAGGTTTTAGCAAAGAACTCTCTAACTTGTGGTTTGAACATATAGTATAATGCCAATCCATTAAAGGCACCAAATCCTAAAAGCATCAAATCAAGTCTATTTACAAATGATAAGAAAACTGCGATAGAGATACTAGAAGAAATGATTACTGCATATCTTGCCCAGTTGCTACCCTTTAGCAGAGCTCTTCCAAAAATAAAATAAATTACTCCGATGCCTACTCCGATACCAATAACACTAACCATCTCTTTCATAATTGTCATCATAAAGTTGACATCTGTTGTACTGGCAGAGTTTGCCAATGTCATAGTTGTACTAGCTATCATATCCATTCCGGGAATTTGATTAACTACATCAAATGATGATACCGTTTGAGGATCTATGATGTCCATTGGTAATGGTATTGGCATACCTGCACCGCCTATTCCACCTAAACTTCCCATTGCATCTGATAATACAAAAATTATCATTACTGAACCATAAATTATTGAACCAATAGCAACCATAATTCCAAATAGAATGTATAACATGCCGAACATTTTGACCCCAGATGGACGATACACTGTTTTTTTAAATTTAACTTCAACTGGTTTTTCTGAAGATGGTTTTTCTATATCCTCTCCATCTGATTCTATTTGCTTATTTTTTGGCCAACCACACTGTGGGCAAATATCACTTACAGCTAATAGCCCTGCGTTACAATTAACACAATTATCTAACTTCTCCAATGATATATTTCCAAATTTTTCCTACAATAGTGTCCGTATGTAATATAGTGGAATTACTATGACATCTTGAGGCTAAATGCTATGACTTTGATTAAACAAAAAGAGTTTGAAACGATAGTATACATGAACTTGTTGCAATTTCATTATGCGTAAACTGTAAAGTCTTTTATCCATTTAATAACAAAATAACTGATTAGGAAAAAAATTGTCAGGATCAGCTAATAAAAAACTAATTCCAATAATTATTGTTGCAGCCATATCTGTTGGAGCAATTACGTTAATTTTTAATGAATCATCAACAGAAAACCAATCCAACACGATTGAACAAACCAATCCCTCCCAAGAGGAGATGGGTCCAATTCAGGTAAATGTGGATTCACAAGAGTCAGAATCTATTGTCGCAAGTAAACTTGAATCAAAGCAAGAATCCGCACAATTAAGGGCTGTAATCATAGATCAATTACATGATGAACTTCCAAATTTTATGTTTCAAGAAAAGGCCCAGATGATGTTAGAAGATGCAGGATACCATGTGGATTTGTATACAACTGATGAGATTACAATTGATTTTTACAAAAATCTCCCATCTATGAATTATCATTTTATATTGATTAGGAGTCACGGAGGAGAGGATCTTCCAGATGAAAATCCTACCTTTTTGTTTACTGGGGAAAAATACAGTAAGGAA
>DAOWGL010000118.1 GCA_030637455.1 Candidatus Nitrosopumilus sp.
GAAGACTATTGGTGGTGCTTTAACTGGAACAAGTTCTGATACTAGTAAATCAGGACATGGATTTCCATTAATGACGGAAATGTTGGGTTGGGCGGGAATGAACGAGGTTCCTGTAGTGATTACTGCATACCAGAGGAGTGGCCCATCAACTGGATTGCCAACAAGACATGGACAAGATGATTTACTATTTACAGTATTTGCCGGACACGGTGATTTCCCAAAGATTGTTTATGCATCAGGGGAAATTGAGGAGAGCTTCTATGATACTGGTAATTGTTTTAACTATGCAGATATTTTTCAAGTTCCAGTAATCCACATGATGGATAAATTCCATGCAAGTTCTGTTATTACTTGCAAAAGATTTGACACTGAAAAAATTTTAATTGATAGAGGCCTATTACTGGATAAAGTTGAGGATGGTTACAGAAGATTTGAATTCACTGAAGATGGTATTTCCCCTCGCTCAAGACTTGGTATGGATAATGGAATTTTTTGGAATACTGGAGATGAATCAGATGAAACAGGCCATATCACAGAGGATCCAATCTTGCGTGTAAAAATGATGGATAAGAGAATGTCTAGATTGGAATTAATTTTAAAACGCATTCCAAATGAAGAACAAGCAGTATCATATGGAATTGAAGATTATACAATAATTTCTTGGGGTTCTACAATTGGTCCAGTTAAAGATGCAATAGACATGCTAAAAAAAGAAGGAATTTCAATAGGATTGCTTCAACTAAAACTAATGCATCCATTTCCAGCAGAATATGTTTCATCTTTACTTAAAGACGCTAAAACAATAATTGATGTAGAGGCAAATCACTCTGGTCAGCTAGGAAAATTATTCAAACAAAATATTGGACGTGATGTCGACTATTTTATCTTAAAATACACTGGACGTGCAATGACTAGTACGGAAGTTTATGATGCACTTAAGAAAATTGTTCAAAATAAAGCAGAAAAAAGGGAGGTTTTAATGCATGGCGCTTAAACCTGCAGAATTTAAAACAGATGTTCACAATGACTGGTGTCCAGGATGTGGGGATTTTGGTATCGTTAATGCTATACAAATGGCACTAGCTGATATGGGTCTCCAACGAGACAAGACTGCCATATTTTCAGGAATTGGGTGTTCTGGTAAAACATCTCATTTCATTAACACATACGGTGTCCACACATTACATGGTAGAGTTTTGACATTTGCCCAAGGTGCAAAGATTGCAAATCCTGAGATGACTGTAGTTGCTGTAGGGGGAGATGGTGATGGTTTAGGAATTGGCGCTGGTCATTTTGTAGCTGCTGGCAGACGAAATGTAAACATGACATACATTATTTTTGATAACGGAGTTTATGGTTTAACAAAAGGTCAGGCATCTCCTACTTTGAAACTGGGAGAAAAAACAAAATCGTTACCTTCCCCAAATACAAATTCTAATGTTAATCCAATTGGATTGGCAATCGCTAGCGGTTTTACATTTGTAGCTCGTGGTTACTCCTATGATGTTAGACATCTCAAAGATTTGATAGTTCAAGCTGTAAATCACAAAGGTCTTTCATTTCTTGATGTATTGCAACCATGTCCAACTTACAATGATCTTAACACTCGAGATTGGTATGCAGGTGCTGATTTAATGGATGAGGCCCAAAAAAGACATTCTAGAATTTACAAACTAGAGGAAACTGGATTTGAGCCAACAGTTCATTATGATTCAGAAGTTGAAGTTAACGAAAAACTATCTCAAGCTTTGATTAAATCACTTGAATGGGGAAATAAAATACCAACTGGAGTATTTTATAAAAATGAAAACACTACTCCATACACTGCAAGACTACAAGATAAAATTCCAAATTATTTAGAAAATCCTCCTGCAAAACAAAATATTTCAAAAAATGGTCACTCTAATACCGATATTTCCAAAATATTAGATTCCTTAGAAGTCTAGATTATTCCCCTGAACCTAAGAAGTTATAGGCAAGTTTCTTGGAATGTTATTTTACGTTTGAATATTAACGAAGCAAATAAAATATTTCGAAAATCTATCATCAAAGGTTTCTTTGAACCACAATTAGTTAACTTAGATTTTAAAAAATCATCTGTTAAACATCCCTCTATTAGTGATGATGGTCTTATGCAGTCTGATTTACTACATGTATTTTTTGATGTAGAAACTGGTTCTGATTATCCAGATGGTGATGAATGGTTTATTGTAGACATTTTATTTCCTCATGATGTAAAACTTCCTGATTCTTTGATAGGTACTGATTATTTTACTACCTTGTCTGTTGATGAGAATCAAACGTTTTGGCATCATAGAGAATTAATTCGTTACAAATATGGAAAATCAAAAAAACTTATTGATGCACTTCAATTTTTAGAATCAAAGTATAAAGAATTACATGGATTGTTAGAGCCTTTACAAAAAGATCTCATGTAATTTCATTCCAGGAATCCCCACTGAATGCATATTTTTTATTTTCAGATAAAGCTGTATCTAGACGCCATCTAATTGACTCTGAATCAAATTTGTATATTAATTCAGAAATCTCTGATGGTATTTTTTTTGGATCTAGATGATATGGAAGTAATTCTAATACAAAATCAATTTTTTCTAATGCATTATCAAACCATTGTTTGTCTTCAGTATCTATTCTGAAAACAATTTTTGGTTTTCCAGAAAAGTTGATTACAATTTTTAAAGCATTTCCACTACCTCTACGTCTTTTCATTTCCTTGAACACTGCTTTGATTTGTTCCCAACGTTTGAAATCAAACCATTGGAAAAATTCTTCATTGAATTGAAGTGGAATATCAATATCTAAGAAACTAACAAAATTTTCATCATCTGCCTCTATTTCATTTTGAATTATGGTAAAGCGAGAATTTAGATATCCATATAGAACCTCAATCTCCCATGGTGAAATTCCATAATATCGTAATGTTGTTTTCACATTTTCTGACAATGCTTTAAAATCCCAAAAATTGTAATTAAAGCTTCAAACTTGCCTAATCTAGTACAATTTGACCTTAAAATTAAAATTATATTGAATGACATACAATCTTAGATATGAAGAAAGAATTTGTAGTAAAAAGCATTGATTCAGCACCTGACGGGGCACCATACGTTGTAGTCTCATTGTCATCGCTTAAAGATCTAAAGGGAGGAACTCAAACACAACCTCCTGCTTTTGGAGCACCAAAAGTAATGGGATTTTCAAACATGAATGATATGATGAAAGACTTGAACAAGATGATGTCTGGTATGGGTGGAGCTGGTATGCAATCCGGTGTTACTCAATTAAAACTTGAAATGCACGAGTACAAAGAGATGGGTCTTTCAGTTGGAGATAAGGTCTTTTTAGAATTAAGTAAGGCTGAATCTCTCGGTGTATGATCTACCAGATTGTGTTAAAGTATTTCCAACCGTAAAATGCTGCTATAGTGCCAATCACAAACAACATTGGTTTCCATGCAAAAACTGGGATACTAGGTGTTGCAAGTTTTACTTTGTAATTATCAACTATGGCATGTACATTTTTCTTAATTTTGTCGTGCCAAATATTGTAATCTACTTGATATTTTTTTAAAATTTCCTCTACTTCATAAACTACTGGGGTTCTTTGAGAAAACAAATGTTGTAGATAATCTCTTGAAACTTCTACTTCTGCATGAATGCCGATTAATCCTTTTTTCAAATCAACCATTCGCACATGCATTTCCCAAGGTTTTTTTAATTTTAAATTTAGACCGCTTCCAATTTGATCCGGTTGTTTGTGTTCTAGTTTAACTTTAGTAAAACCCTCATCTGTGAAAATCTTTGTTAACTCTTCAAAACTTTTCTTAACTACGATATGGAGTTGTTCTACACCATCTTTACTATCAATATCGATCTTGTGTTTTATTCCATCAAAGAATGACACTGTTTTGGGATATGTGGTGAGATATTCCATTAAGTTTTTCACCCGATTCCTCTATTTAAAGCAGAACCGGAATTCAGGTTAGAATTTTGGAGGATTTGACAGACCACTAACGTAAACAAATTGTTCAGGAGTATTTTCTATCGCTATTTGATTGATTTTTCTATCAGTGAGAATTGCCTCAGAATTTCTAACTATTGCAAATGGTTTTGATTCTGCTCCCTCTCCCATTTTGTGATTTGCAATTGTTGCAAGATTATCGACAACTGCTTGAAATGTAACTTTTAATGGATTGCCGTCAAGATCTTCTTTTGCTCTCATATCTAAGACCGGTTCAATACCTGCACAAGATACTGCAACACCTGATGTGCCGATTCTTGCAGGCATTAGTCTGCTATCTGCGAGAATTACTCCTATGTGGATAAAGAATTTTAAGAAAATTTTTCTACGAATTTCTTCTGCCGTTAGATATGGGTTTGTTGGATATAATATCGCCAACCCTTTTTTTGCATTTGATTTATCGATTCCTGCATTTGGTGCCATGATGTTATCTGATGATGTAATTACAAATCCTCCAATCCCACCAAAAATTTTATCTGATTCTCTAATGACTATTTCTGCAATTTCTGGTTTTAGTCGATATTCTTTTGCTACTTTTTTTCCTTCCTCTGATGTGATAATTTTCTCTAAATCTACAATTCTTCCTTGTGAGTTTGAGATGTATTTTGTAGATATTACCAAAACGTCTCCTTCTTTCAAAGATTCATTGTTATTTTCTAATGTTTTTAGTAACGTTTCAAAAACATCAAATTTTGTATCCATTCTTTTTGCTAAAAGTGGGAAAACCGTTAATTGCACAATATTCTAGATGTTCCTTTTCTTTTTTATTGTTGTGAATAATTGGAATATACTAGGGATTAGAAATGGAACAAAATGAAATAGATAAAATTTTAGATCACATCAACACCAGAATTACTGAAGATGTTCCCAGTCTTGTAAAAATGCTTGTTAGAAAAAGGATGGGTAGTTTTCAATCATTTGAGGCTAAATCTTTGCCTGATTCTTTGAGAAATTGTTCTGTTGAGGAGTTAATTTCTATAGTTAAACACGGTCTTGATACTGGAAAATTAAAAATTTAGCTCTAGATTGGATTCTGAAAAGCTTTTAATTTGTAGAAAGAGCTTTTTTGATTATGAATATTGTAGAAAAGATTCTTGCTCGTGGTGCAGGAAAGTCTTCAGTTGCCCCAGATGATGTGGTTTTTGCCAAAGTAGACAAGGTCATGATGCATGATGTGTCTGGACCTGGAGTCATTAAGGTATTTGATAAATTAAAGAAACAAGGAATTTCAGTAGACAAATTATGGGATCCAACCAAGGTTTGGGTAGCAGAAGATCACTTTGTTCCATCTGCTGAAAAAATATCTGCTGAAAATATTATGAAATTATCAAAATTTACTAAACAGTATGGAATTGAAAAACATTTCAAATATGGAATGGGTCAGTATGGAATTTGCCATACAATATCTCATGAAGAAGCAATGGTGATGCCCGGTGATGTCTATGTTGGTGGAGATTCTCATACTAATACCACTGGTGCATTAGGTGCATTTGCTTGTGGTTTGGGACATACAGATATTGCATATGTTTTACTTAATGGACAAATTTGGTTCAAAGTCCCTGAAACTTACTACTTTAAGATAAATGGAAAATTACCTGAACATGTCATGGCAAAAGATCTAATTCTAAAAATTGTTGGAGACATTGGAACTGATGGAGGTGCATATCAAACAATGCAGTTTGGTGGAAGTGGTATTGATGAAATGTCTGTAGAAAGCAGACTCACGTTATGTAATATGACA
>DAOWGL010000024.1 GCA_030637455.1 Candidatus Nitrosopumilus sp.
ATTTCCCCTCAACTCTATGTAAATTCGTATTGTCTGTAATTAACAAAGTTTTAACCACATTATTTTTTAGATACTCAATTACTTCTTGTAATCCGTAAGAACCTTTTCCGGTATTTGTATTGATTTCTCTAAACAAGTCCTCAACCATTTTCTTCTCTTCGACCCGTCTAAAATTTCCTAAAATATCTGCAGATTTTGCAAAAGCTTCTCTGATACCTTCAGCTCCTGCATACGATGAATCAATTGTATTGATAATATTATTTTGTAATCTGTATTCTAGATAATGCCCATTTATGAAATCCTCTTTTGTAGGACCTGGACCTGAAATGATTAATCCCTTTACTGGATAAATATCAATAAAATATTCTCTAGTAACTTGTGCAACTCTGTTGTAAAAATAACTTAATTCCATTTCTCTTAGTTTCTGAAATCTTTTTGCAGACTGCCCTCCTTGTCTGTGCTTTCCTGCAACCCCTGAACCTGTCTGGGACAACACTTCGATTTTATCTCCTTGCAATAATCCCCATCCTGCATCTTTTGCATCAATTGCAAGAAATCCTATTAGATTATCATCCTTTAACATGTCCTTTAGAATATCTACGTGGAAATGATCATCACATCTGTACAGATATTGATTCAGATCTTTTGGTGGGTCTATCTCCCAAACTGTAACCACCTCACTTCCTAAAGGTCCTCCTTCTTCTGGAGGCAATGCTCCACAAAACATCACCAGTCCTTTTTCTGGAGTCTTTTTGTACATCTTTAATCTTTGAACAACCTTGCCTAAGGAATCAACAACGTGTGATCTTGTCAAATCTGATTTGATGTTATCTGCAGTTCCTTGTTCTTGTTGTAATGAATTGATAATTTCGTGTAATTGCTTTCCTTTTGGAATATACACTGTGATTAGTTCAGTCCCTCTGCCTGATTTTTGAGATAACTCTTCTAAAGTTTTTCTGATTTTGTAAATTTTAACAGAATCTTGTTTTTCAATGTTAATCTTGGGCATTATGTTCTATCCCCAAATTGCGAATATATCTTTTTGATTGACTTTTTTAAAATCATAATTCATCAAATGTTTTTAGAAATACTTCTAAAGGTTGATTCCCACGAATTTTGATTATTTTTTCTCCATTAAAGACCAAAAATGACGGTGTTGCGTCAATTCCTATTTCTTTTCCAAATTCATGTATAGAATTTACTTTATTTTGATATTTGTGTTCGTCAAGACATTTGTTAAACTCCTTCAAATCTAAATTTACTGTCACTGCAAAATTATCTAATGATCCTCTTGTAACCCATCCTGTTCTTTCTCCTCCCCAATTCTTGTACAATTCATCGTGATATTGCCAATATTTTTCTTGGTCTTCTGCACAATATGATGCCTCTGCTGCAAGTAGTGAATCAGGACCATTTAGTGGAAAGTCTTTGAAAACTAATTTGACTTTGCCTGTATTGATAAAATCTCCTTGAATAGTGTTTAGTGTATTTTGGTGAAATTTGTAACAAAATGTACATTGATAGTCTCCCCACTCTAAGATTGTAATTGGTGCATTTGAATTGCCCAAAATTGGAGAACCTCCGTCAATCAAATTTGAGACTGTAAGTAAACTGGGCTCTGATTCAGTTTCTGGATAAAATGCCAAAAACATTCCTGCAATTATTCCAATTAATACTGGAATTACTAACAAGTAAAACTGTACCATGTGGTGATGAATTTTATTTCAAGTAAATATCTTGTCTAATTGTGTTTTAATTCTGGTCTTGTAATACTGTCATTATTTCTGATAATTTTCTACTAAGATCTTTTTCTTCTTGATTGATAGTAATTTTGTCTAATTTATCAAATATCTCTGTACTGTTAATCATATGATCTAATACATCCAGTGAAAATGGTTTTTCAATTACTGCGATTGCTTTGTTTAGCTTTGTTAATACTTCAAGTAATGTTTTTTCAAGATAACCTGATGCAAATATTATTTTTTGACGAGGATTGATATTTAGAATTTCTACTGCAGCTTGCAAACCTGTCATAAATGGCATTTTTTGATCTAGAACTACTACATCAAAATAGTTCTCGGACTTGCTAGTTAATTTCTTGTAGATATCTACACATTTTCGTCCGTCAGTAGCAGTTGAAATTTCTTTTCCCCTGGCTTCTAAAAATGTCTTGTAAAGTGTTAGGATGTCTGGGTCGTCATCTGCAATTAATAATTTTAATGATCTTTTCTCTGATGATTGATTTTGATGAATATTATCTTCCCCAATTTTTAGCATTTCTAATTTAATTGGTTCTAGAATTTTTGATTCTGCTAATCTACCAAAAACACCTTCTGCCAACTCTGCAAATAAATCATAATTTGTAATAATCTCTTCTTCTTTCCTACTGCTAATTTTCACCATGGTTTGCATGATTGACTTGTACCCACTACCTCCATACAGATCAATTAACTCTCCTTGAATGATCTCTGAAAGTTGTTTTTCATATTCTTTATCTGAAGATTTTGTATTTGATGTGCTCATTTTACTATTGTAATGAGGATTTTTTGTATCAAAAGGAACAGTATGTCTGATCTTATACAAACAGATTTTGTAAAAATAATCTACTTTCTTTATAAATAACACAGTCATCCAAGAGCTTAAATATATTCAGAGAAACATGATTTTCATGTCTGAATCACAACAAATCAGTATTTCAAAATCTGGTGTTTCAAAATTGGCAATTCTAGCATTAGCGATAGTCTTTGCAGCCGGATTGTTTGTTGTTGGATTTGATCAAGGGCATATTTTTAGTCTAGTTTATGGCGAGCAAGCATTTACAGACCTTTACATTCATGAGCTTACTCATGATATGAGACATGC
>DAOWGL010000061.1 GCA_030637455.1 Candidatus Nitrosopumilus sp.
CTGGAGACCTGTTCCACTTTATGAAGGAGTTTGTGATGAAGGTCAAGTTACAATGAGTGATGGTAAAACCTTTGAAGTTGAGCGTAGTTTGATGGGAACTCCTATTGATTTAGGCGTGCAATCAGTACATCAAGGAGGCCAATCTCTAGTTTTTGCAGAAACTAGAGCTCGTTCAAAATCCCTTGCAACAAAAGCAGCAGATGCAATATTTCAGATATTAGAAAAAAAAGAAATTACAGAACTAGAAAAAACATCTAAAAAACTTTTATCCGAAAATGAACATACTGAAATAGTTAAAACATTAGCATTGTTGGTAAAAAAAGGAGTTGCATTTCATCATGCAGGACTAAATCAAAAATGCAGAGAAACCATAGAAGCAGAATTTCGTAAAGGCACAATCAAACTATTATCATCTACTCCAACTTTAGCAGCAGGTGTTAATCTTCCAGCGAGACGAGTTGTAATATCAAACATTAACAGGTATAATGCCAAAGTTGGTGCAAACAGACCAATTAGTATTTTAGAATACAAACAACTTTGTGGTCGAGCTGGAAGACCACAATACGATGATTATGGAGAATCAATTATTGTTGGAAAAGGTAATACAGAAGATCTAATAGAGTATTACATTAATGGAGAACCTGAAGCAATTGTATCCAAAATTACAGATGATAAATCTTTACGAACCCACATCCTAAGTGTCATAGTTACACATCCAGGAATTAAAAAAGAAGAGATTCTAGAATTCTTTTTGCAAACATTGGGTGGATTACAATCAAGAAAACCTACAATAAAATTTGCAATTGATATTTCATTACGTTTTCTTGCAAGTAAGTTTTTGATTATTAAAAAAGGTGAAAGATATGCTGCTACTGAATTTGGAAAAAAGACATCAATGTTGTATATTGATCCATTAACTGCAACATACTTTAGAGATTCAATTGAAAATATATCCCAAGAAAGAAAACATACTTTTGGATTTTTACATATGATTACAAACTGTGAAGAATTTTTCCCAAAGTTCTCATTAAGACAGAAAGATTATGAGACTGCAAGTTTGATGATAGATAATCATTCATCACAACTCTTAGAGCCAATATCTGAGTATGATTGTTCAAGAAGTCTTTTGGCATTACAATCTTGGATTACTGAATCTACTGAATTATCTCTCTCAGATAGTCTTGGAATTGAGTCTGGAGACATGCATAGAATGACTGAGAATGCAAATTGGTTATCTTATTGTCTTAGGGAGATATCCAAGCACGTTGAGAGGGCCGATTTACTTGAAGAATTGAGTGATTTGAGAAATAGAATAGTTTATGGAATTAGAGAGGAACTACTTGATTTGGTCAGAGTTAAGGGCATTGGAAGGATAAGAGCCCGAATTCTATTCAAACATGGTATAAAGAATCTGGATGATTTGAGAAAAATCCCTGTGAATAAATTGGGAGAAATTGATAAAATTGGTTCAACCATTGCAGATAACATAAAAGCAGAATTACGAAAGGTTAGATAATTGATTGATTTACTGATTCCAGCAATAATTTCATGCATTGTTGCATTCTTTGTAGTATTTTTTATGACTCCTCCTTTAATCAAAATTTTAGAAAAAAGAAATTTTGCAGTAAAAGACATGAACAAAAAAGAAGATGTTATGGTAGTAAGACCTGGTGGCCCTGTGATTCTTGCAGGAATTATTGCATCAGAACTAGTTCTTTATGCATTTTTCCAAATGAATGAAATTCTTGCTATACTAATTACAACATCAGCTGCATGTGTTATTGGATATGTTGATGATAGAAAAGTAATGGGTGGATGGTTTAAGCCACTTGCACTAGCAATTGCCGCAATTCCAATCATTACACTTGGTGCATATGATACTGATCTTGCATTTCCATTATTTGGAACAGTACAAATTCCTGTTTTGTATCTTGCATTAATTATATTCATGATTCCAATTACTGGAAATACAATCAACTCTATTGATGTTCTAAATGGTGTTGCAAGTGGATTTATGGTAATTGCCAGTTTCTCCTTGTCTATTTGTTTATTCATTGTACAAAACTATGAAATTGCAATTGTAAGTTTGCCGCTTGGGTTTGCTTCATTAGCATTTTACAAATATCATAAAGTTCCAAGTAAAATATTTCCTGGAGATTCTGGTGCATTAACCCTAGGGGCAATGTATGGTGCTATTGCAATTGTGGGTGGCGTTGAAATAATCGCAGCAGTTGCACTTTTGCCTGCAGTAATCAACTCATTTTTGTTCCTATCAAGCGTAAAACGAGTTGTAGAGCATAGGCAAATCAAGGGAAAACCTGTAGAACATACTGAAGATTTCCGACTAAAGGCAACTGATGACAAAAAGGCACCTATTACTTTGGTTAGGCTCATTCTTGCAGGTGGACCAATGTCTGAAAAACAAGTAGGATTTGCAATTTTCAAACTAACAATATTTTCAGGAATTTTAGCAGTGATTACTGCATTTATGATGGGAGTATCTCTTTGAAATCTGGACTATTTACTTTCTTGTTTGCAATGTGGGGGTTGATAATTGTAGGTGGTGGAATTGTAGTTACCATTTTAGGACCAATTTCAATTTCAGGATTTGGTGAACTTAATTGGTTCATTGCATCTGTGATTAAAGCTATCATTGCAATAGTTCTTGTTGTAATTTGGATTTTAATTTTATCAAAGATAAAGAATTGGATATTCAAAAAAGAAATTAAACTTTAACTTTCTTTCCACTGTCTTTGTTTCTTGTCATATTCTTCTCTACTATATCTAATTGAAGCTGGTGATCCTATTACAACTGTATTTTCAGGAACATTTTTTGTTACAATTGCCCCCATTGCAACAACACTATTTTTTCCAATAGTTACACCTGCTTTGATAACTGCACGTGCACCAATTATTGCATTATCTTCAATTGTAACTCCTATCATTTTATTGCACATTGGATAAGGATCATTTGTTAATACTGCAGCTGGTCCAATGAACACATTTTTTCCAATTCTTGAAAGTGGTGGAATGTATGCTTGACCCTCAATTCTTGTATTCTCACCAATTTTTACATCATAATCAATATGTGCTAGAGAACCAATACTGACATTATCTCCAATCTCTGTATTGTCGCCAACATATGAAAAATGCCAAATCTTAACATTCTCACCAATTATTGCTTTTTCTGAAATAAAATTAGTAACCATTATCTCACAAGTGCCATGGGTTTGCCATTGTAATAATTTTTTCAGGTAATTTGTCCTTAAAGTTTTTTAGAAATTCTATTTCTTGTTTCTTATCACGAAGTTCATCTGGTAGCATTATTGGAATTTCCTCAATTATTGGGTAGAATCTAGAACATTTTGGGCAAAAAATTGCACCTTCGGAAACAACATTGTCTTTTTCCTTTATTTCAAATAATTCTAAAGGATGAGTTTTGTCAATAGGGCAAGCCAAAATATCCATCATAGTTTTGTTCATTTTAGATCCAGATAGATAGGAATTCCCTTTTGACTAGATAAAAGTGCAGCTTCGGCAATTTTTGTAACATTTACTGCTTCTTGAGATTTTACAACTTGGTCATTTTTACCTTCAATTGCTCCAAGAAAACTTTGAATTTCTAATAACAATGGTTCTTGTTTTTCATTTTGTATAGTTTCTGAATTTTCATCTTTTTCTACAACAATTTCTTGTGTGATAAAATCAGATGAAATAATTGCATCTGTACATACTGCATTAAATTTTCTTAATTTTTTAGGAGTAATCCAGTTTGATGTAATGATTGCAACTTTATCATTTTTATATCCTAACATGATGCTTGTGAAATCTTCATGTTCATGTTTTATTTTCCCTGCTCTGGCAAATACCACTTGAGGCATTTCATCAAATAACCAATTTGCAGTATCAATATCGTGAACTGATGTATCATAAATAATTCCTACATCTTTGATGTGTAGAGGCATTCTATTTTCTCTGTGAAATTCAAGCATTACCAAATCACCATATTTTTTCTCTTTAACCATCTTTTTTACTACGTCAACTGCGGGATTGAATCTTTCAATATATCCACAAGTCAGAATAACTTTATTTTTCTCTGCAATTTTAACAAGATTTTGTCCATCTTCAGATTTGTATGTCATTGGTTTTTCAACAAAGACATGTTTTTTTGCCTCTAACAATTTTTGTGCAATTGCAGTATGAGTTGATGTGGGAGTTACCACAAACGCACCATCAAATTCTTCTGCAGTTAGTAATTCATCTAATGATGTATAGTGATTAACAGAATATTTTTCTCCATATTCTTTACTTTTTTGAGAGTCTGCATCACATATAGCTACTAGTACTCCTAATTCTGATAAAATTCTTGTATGGTTCTTCCCCCATCCTCCGGTTCCAATTTGAACAATTTTCATCTAATACACCTCAGTTAACCAATGAGAATAATCATTGTTTTTGTTCATTACTATCTCTGTATACATTTCCATCATCTTTTTAGTAATGTCGCCAGGTTTACCATTTCCAATTTGTTTTGAATCCATTTTTATGATTGGTGTAATTTCAGCGGCAGTTCCGGTTAGGAAAATTTCTTCTGATATGATTAATTCACTCCTTGTAACATCTCGCTCAATCATATCAATATCCAAATCTCTTGCAATTTTGATAATTGCATCACGAGTAATTCCTTCTAAAGCTGATGATGCAAGCGAAGGAGTGATTAATTGACCATTTCTTACAATGAAAATATTCTCACCTGGAGCTTCACTGACATTTCCATTATGATCAAGCAAAATTGCTTCATCAAAGCCATTTCGTTTTGCCTCTTGGGTTGCAATGATGGAATTTAGATAATTCCCACCCATTTTAGCTTGAGGTGGGGTTGACATGTCTGAGAATTTCCTCCAAGATACAACTCCTGCTGTAATTCCATTTTTGTTAAACAAATCCCCGAAAGGAAAAGTTAACATTGCAACATTTGTTGGTGCCTTTTCAGTAACATGAAGATTAATTCCGTAATCGCCTACAAAGTAAAATGGTCTTATGTAACATGATTTTTTTATCTTATTTTTTTTACAAATCCCAATTACTGCATTAGTTATTTCTTCATCTGAAAAATTAAGTGAAATATTATAAAATTGCCCTGATCTTCTAAATCGTTTTACATGTTCATCTAATCTAAACACATTGAGATTTTCCCCATTCCAATATGCTCTAATTCCTTCAAAAATTGATGTGCCATAATGAATTGCATGTGTTGTAATTGGAACTTGTGCTTTTTCTGTAGGGATATATTTTCCATCAAACCAAACATATTTTGAAAGAGGAAGTGCCATGGAAAAAATTCTATCACAAGTGTATTAATCTCTATTTATTTTGAATATCCTTCTTTAGGAAATTTCATTCCTACAATTCTTGTAGTTTGATCTTCTTCATTTGCATATTTTTCAACAGTTTTCCACTCTTCGTCAATGATTTTGACTATCTCTTCAGGAACGTTTTCTTTCCAAGCAGATTTTTTCCCTAGTGCTGCATCATACAGTTTTTCTTTTACTGATGTTGCTGAAAGTGCTTTGCGTTCACCAATTTTTGGTCTCAGTCTGTACATTTTCAACATGTACCCTTCTGCCTTGTCACCAGTATATGAAAAATAATTACCTTCAACTCCATCAAGGATTTGTTTTCTTAGTTTCCATGATTTTCTTCTTACTAGTGGTGGGAGATATTTTTTGAATGGTGCTTGAAATGCGTAATCATCAGTTATTTTGATTGAATCTCCAAAAATAGATTCAAGCATCTTTTTTCTAGTTTTAAAATCAAATGGAAAACTCTTACTGTTTATTTCTCTATCTTCATCCTTGAAGACAACTGGCATTACTTTAACAATATCTGCTTGTTTTTTTAATTCTTCAATTATTTCAACATGTGCATTTGTTACTGGATTTAGATGTGCAAGGTAGAGTGCCGTAATCAATTACATCACGTAAATAATTCTCATATTTCAATGATTAAATTTTAAAAAAGTTCTATCCGTATGATTCGTATTTGACTTCAAAGCTTCCATCTTCACGTTTGTCATGTTCAGTTACAAAACCTTTAGGATTCAAGAAATCCATTACGCCATCAATGGTTCCTTGCCATCCACAAACATAGAACATTGTATTTTCTTTAGTTATTTTATCTCCAATTAATTCTTCTAATGGTGAAAGTCCACCATCTCTTGGTCTTAGGAATGTTTCAACTCTGCCAACTTGACCTGCCCATGATCTGTTAAACCATTCTTGTGGTCTACTAATTGCTGCTCTGTATCTGAAATTCCATTGATCTTTACCTTTAGCAATACTTTCATTTTCAAGATCTGTTAACAAATCTTTGTAACTTAATTCATCAACATAACTGGCACCATGCAAAACAATTGTTTCGCGTTTATCTCCAGTATCATGAAGATGTTGTGCAAAACTTACAAATGGTGCAAGACCTGTTCCTCCACCAATACAAATAATTCTACGATTATCTTTTTCTCCATTTGTAAATTCTTCATTAATTAGTAAAGCTCTACCTGTTGGTTTTAACCAAAGAATTTCATCTCCTTCTTTTACATTAAATATTTGAGTAGTCAATCTACCTGGAAGTGGTTTTCTAACCCATCTGATAACTAACTCCACATAATCTCTATTTTCTGGATGTGATGCAATTGAATATGCACGTCTAACAATTTTTCCATTTTCAACGGGATTTGGTAATCCTAGAGTGATGAATTGACCTGCTTGGTATTCTGGAACGGGACCATCATTTGGAATCATTCTAATAATTACAAGATCTTCTTTCAATAATTGTACGTAAGTGACAGTTGCTTTGTTATCTACGACCATAACGATTGAATCACCATTTGCAAGGTTAAATATATTGTGTTAATTTCATAACCCGATTTCCCAATTGACCGCTAAACGTTAATAACCAATTTGAAAAACGTATTTCAATCAGATTTCTGATTATTGGGCCGGTCGTCTAGTTCGGTAGGATATGTGCATGGCATGCATGGGATCGAGGGTTCAAATCCCTTCCGGTCCACTTATTTTTTTTATTAATGAAATCATTTTTTTAATTTCTGGATCTTTTTCTTTTAAAATCCCATTGATTTTTTCTTCTGATAATTGAATTTTTAAATCAATGATTGCTTGAAGTGCACTTTTTTTCACTTCTATGTTGGAATCTAACAGTGCTTCAAAAAAAATCTCTTTAGCTTCAATAGCCTTAAGGTGACCTAATGCTCCCAGAGCACATGATCTTACTATAGAACTTTCATCTTTTGCAAGTTTAATTATTTCAGGAATGGCTGATGTTTCATTTCTATTTGCTAATACTAGTGACACAAAACCCCTGATATTTTTATTTGCAGTATTCAAATTATTGATTAAAAAATTAGAAATTTTATTTTTATTTAGCAAAAGTGAACTAAATGCTTCCCCTCTAACTTCAAGATCATCATCATCTAACTTTGAAATTATTTTTTCTAACATGTTGGGATCACCTTCATTATTCAAAGTCTCCAAAATTTTGATTTTTTCTTTACTATTTCCAAATTCTAAAACTTTTGAAATATTTTCCAACTTCTGGCTAAATTCCTCTTTTCTAGTTAATAATGGTTCAAATTTTTCATTTAATTCAAAAATATACTTTTAGCTTTAAATTATCCTTAAATACCAAATTTTACATGTCAAATGAAACCCGAGACACCGTATTCATTGGTAAGAAACCATTGATGGCATATGTAACATCAGCGCTAATTCAATTGGCAAACTTACCTACCGTCAACATCAAAGCTAGAGGACTCAGCATAGGTCGTGCTGTGGATGTAGCTCAAATCATTGCAAGAAAAACAGAAAATGCAGGCTACTCTATCGGAGAAATTAAAATTGGCTCAGAAGCATTAGAGTCACAAGACGGCAGAACTAGAAATGTTTCAACAATAGAAATTGAAATAAAGCGAGTTACGTCTTAATCGTACTTTACTCGAAATTCTTTATTTTATCTTTTTGTATTTTTTCTCCATCTTTCTAAACTTTGGAAGTTCAACCAAGTCATTAAACTGATCAAAATTCACAACTTTTTGTTTATACTTTGATGTGTTCCCAGTTTTCTTTAATTCTTGTAGAATGTTCATTGTTGCAAATGTATTTGCATACAAAACTGACAATGGATATAAAATAATATTAAATCCAATTTTGCTTAATGTTTCAGCTGTATTCAATGGTGTAGCTCCACCTTCAATCATATTTGCAACTAATGGTGCATTGATTTCCTTTCCAATCTTTTTCATTTCATCTAATGTTCTTGGGGCTTCAACAAAAACTGCATCTGCGCCTGTTTTTTTATTTTGTTTTCCACGTTCAATAGCCTCATCCAATCCTTTAGTTGCCCTTGCATCTGTTCTTGCAACAATTATGAAGTCTTTACTTTTCCTTGCATCGATTGCTGCTGATAACTTCTCTGTATATTCTTCTTGAGAAACTACCTCTTTTCCTTGCATGTGTCCACAACGTTTAGGCCATTTTTGATCTTCTAGGAAAATACCTGATGCCCCTGCTGATTCTAACTCCTCCACTAATTTCCATACACTCAGAGCATTTCCATATCCAGTATCTGAATCAACAATTACTGGAACTGACACTGCTCTACAAATTCTTCTGGCATTGTCTACCGTTTCTGTAGCTCCGATAAATCCATAATCTGGCATTCCAAATAATGTGGCAGATGTTCCATAACCTGTTTGGAACATTGCATCAAATCCTACTTTTTGAGCAATTTTTGCACCTAGTGCATCATAAACACCTGGAATCACAAGTGGTTTTTTTGATTTTAACATACTTTTCAAATTTTTCATAAATGTGTTATTTTTCTGAATTATTTATGATTTTAATTAAATTGCTAAGAAATGAGAATCAATTTTTAGAATAAAACACTGTATTATTCGATCTTAATCTCTTTACCTTTTTTCTTTACTTCTTTCTCTTGAACTTTTTTTAGTTCAGATTCTAGAAATTGCTTGTATTTGTTAGTCTCCTCATCTGTCATATTGGCAAAATTAGAACTTAGAATAGATCCCATTGCAGCAATCTTTTCCAGTAGATCTAAAGCAACAAATCTTCCCACATTCCCTAATCGAAATAAAACCTCAAGTTGTTTTTTGATAATGTCGTTTACTTTGTCTACATCTTCTGCTGTATCTTTTCCTTTCTTTGTTAATTGATATTTCCCATCTTTGGTTTCTTCAATTAATCCTTCATCTAGTAATCTACCCAACAAAGGATAAATTAATCCCGGTGAAGGTTTCCATATTCCGTTACTTTGTTTAACTGCATAATCGATAATTTCTTTCCCTGTATGTGGAGTCTTTTTCAATAATTCTAAAATGAAATATCTTGAAAATCCTCTTGGGACTGAGCTACCCACTCTTTGAAACCACTCAGAAATCATCACTAGTGATATCACTAGTGATATATTTTAATATTTTGGATCATGCCTACCAATTACTACATATTTATCCCGCCCAAAGCAAGTTTGACTGAAAAATGGTAGATTCCATAGAATTTGACTTGATCATTTGTGGTTCTGGCTTGGCAGGTTTGCGTGCTGCAATTGCTGCAGCTAAAAAAGGTCCTCATCTCAAAATTGGAGTTGTTTCCAAAGTTCAAGTTATGCGTTCTCATTCTGTTTCAGCAGAAGGTGGAACTGCAGCAGTTCTTTTTGAAGATGAAGGTGATACAATTGAATCTCATGTTTATGATACTGTAAAAGGAAGTGATTTTCTTGCAGACCAAGATGTTGCTGAAAGACTTTGTGTTGAAATGCCACAAGAAATTCATCAATTAGATCATTGGGGAATGCCATGGTCAAGACGAGATGATGGCAGAATTGATCAACGAAACTTTGGTGGATATAGTTTCCCTAGGGCAACATATGCATCTGATAAAGTTGGTTTCTTTGAAATGCAAACTTTGTATGACACATGTCAAAAATTTGATAATATTGAATATCTTAACGAATGGTTTGTTACATCCATTATTCATGATGGAAAACGATTCATGGGTGTTACTGCAATTGAATTAGGTTCTGGTACATTTTATACAATCAAAGGAAAAGCTCTCATCATTGCAACTGGTGGTGCCGGAAGATTATACAGCTTTTCTACTTATGCTCTTTCTTCAACTCCTGATGGTTTGGATATGGGATTGCGTGCTGGTATGGCACTCAAGGATATGGAGTTTGTTCAATTTCATCCAACTGGAATTTTACCATCTGGAATTCTTATCACTGAAGGTGCAAGAGGCGAAGGTGGTTATCTTCTTAACAACAAAGGTGAACGATTTATGAAAACATATGCAGCTGGTAAAATGGAATTAGCTCCACGTGATATTGTATCAAGATCAATAATGACTGAAATCCAAGAAGGTAGGGGATTCAAACATGAAACTGGTGTAGATTGTATGAAACTTGATTTACGACATCTTGGAGATGAAAAAATTAAAGAAAAATTAGGTGGAATTAGAGAAATATCAATTAAATTTTCAGGTCAAGATCCTGCAAAAGATTTGCTTGACATTAGACCTGTATGCCATTACATGATGGGTGGACTACATACTGACATTGATGGCGCAACTGAAATTCAAGGAGTTTGGGCTGCTGGAGAGGCTGCATGTAATAGTGTTCATGGATCTAATCGTTTAGGTGCAAATTCAACGTCTGAATGTATTGTTTGGGGTAAAATTACAGGTGAATTGGCAATTGACTATATTCAAAAGAATGAATCTACAAACCCATGGCCTCATCATCTTGTGGCTGCTGAAGAAAAGAGAATCTATGATGGAATCTTTAGAGGAAATGGAGATGTTAATCCATATGAAATTAGACAACAGCTTACTGACACAATGAATGAGAAAGCATATGTTTACAAAAATGAAACTAATCTAATTGAAGGTCTTAAAACAATTCGAGATTTAAAGAAACAGACTTGGAAGCATGTTGATGATAAAGCAAAAGAGTACAACACCAATTTTGCAAATGTGATGGAACTTGACTCTATGTTTAGAGTAGCAGAGATTGTTTTACTTGGTGCAATTAACAGAAAAGAATCTCGTGGAGCACATTCAAGAACTGATTATCCCAAACGTGATGATGCCAACTTTTTGCATCATACTCTTGCTTACTATGATCCAAACGAACCAATAATGAAAACACATCCAGTCACAATTACTAAGTACCAGCCAGTGGAGAGGAAATACTAGATGCCAAACGACGAACACAGAGAAGGTATTGGAGGAATGATCAATCCTCGTCGATATGGAATTGAACGTGTTGCATATTTGTTAATGAGATTAAGTGGATTGGGATTATTGGCATATTTTATTGGTCATATTTATGAAACAAGTAATATTCTACGAGGTCAAGTTGGCTGGGATGATTTCATGGAACTCATCTCTGGCACTGAAGGCCATATCGTAATGTCAATTGTAATTGCAATGTGTGTATTTCATACTGTAAATGGAGTTAGAGTAATGTTGGGACATGGAGGAGTAGGTGTAGGAAAACCTGCAAGACCTGATTATCCATATGATCCAGCATCACAAAATTATAGACATAAAATTGGAATTTATTCTGCAATAGTTCTTGCAGCAGTTGCAATGATGTACGGTTTAGCGGTAATGTTTGGTGAATAAAATGAGAGAAAGCACAATAATGAAAATCCACTATGGGACTGCTTTGGCAGCCGTAGCGTTAGTAGCTGTTCACATTTTGATGCGTCTTACTATGGGATATGCTGAATCTTTAGAATATGAAAATGTCTTAGCTAATTACAAATTTGTTCCGTATGCTATAATGTTAGAATTAATTCTAGTCCTACTTGCTGTTCATGGATTTAATGGACTAAGAGTGATCTTACTTGAACTAAAACAAGGAAGACTTTATGAAAAAGCAGTTTCTTATGGTTGCCTTGTAGCGATGATTGGATTAATAGCATACGGCTCAAGAACAATTATTATGACTAACATGGGGATGGTATAGAAATGGCTCAAGTTTCTAGTATTTCAAACGAACAATCCCCAACGGCAAAATCTGTCACTCTTAAAATTTCAAGATATAATCCTGAACATGACGAATCAAGTCAATTTATGGAGTTTCCTGTCAAATATGACCAACTTTCGACTTTTCTAGAAGCAATCCTGGATGTCAAAAAACACTTTGATCATTCTGTTGCAGTTCGTTATTCTTGTAGACAAGCTACATGTGGTTCATGTGGAATGATAATTAATGGAAAACCAAGATTAGCCTGTTTTACAAAAATTAGTGAATTAGATTCTAATGTTATCACTGTTGAACCTATGAACAATTTCCCAGTAATTCGTGATTTAGCAGTAAAGTTTGAAAAATTATTTGATACTCATCAAAAAATCAAACCATATCTAATTAGAGATGATACAGAACTAGTATCTGACGAAAAAGAATTCTTACAAACTCCTGAAGAAGTAGAACAATACATTCAATTTGCAAATTGTATCAAATGTGGTTTGTGCAATTCTGCATGTCCTACAATGGCTACTGATTCATCATTTGTTGGACCTCAAGCATTAGCTCAAGCATATCGATATGTTGCTGATAGTAGAGATAAAGGTAAAGATTCTAGATTAAAAATAATTGATGATTCTCATGGTATCTGGAGATGTCATTTTGCTGGCTCTTGTAGTCAAGTATGTCCAAAAGGAGTTGATCCTGCTATGGGAATTCAACTACTTCGAGGATATATGCTAGGTTTCAGAAGTTAACCTAGTTTTTTTGGATTTGGGCTATTGTTTACTTGATTGTTAATCTGTTCAGCCATAAAGTGATTTGAGACATTAACTTTAACATCCTTTACACCATCTACTTTCAAAAGATTATCATGTACATCCTGACAAATCTTAAAACCAAATACTGCTGGACAGAATGGACTGGTAAGATGTAAATCCACTTTGACATTGCTGTCGTTGATATCAACTTCATCAATTAATTCTAGTTCTACAATTGATGTGTTAATTTCTGGATCTACAATCTTAGATAGCTCATCAAATATTTTAACTCGCATCAGTTTGATATCTTGGCTCATGTCGTGAAAACCATTGTTGCTATATATAACCATTATAGAACCTTAGGTAATGTATCGTTCACGTCTTGGTACTGATTTGAGTGATATCACTTTGGATTATGTTTCATCAATTAATGATGATTCTGAAATTGCACTTTATGACATTCTTGGAAGCCAAGCTCATGCTTTGATGTTATTTCAACAAAATATCATTACAAAGAATGACGCAAAAAAAATATTGACTGCTTTAGAAAGTTTGAAAAATGAAAAATTTGATGCCTCATCTGGTGCAGAAGATATTCATGAGCTAATTGAAACATTGGTGATAAAAAAAGCTGGAATGGCTAGTGGAGGAAAAATGCATACAGCAAGATCTCGAAATGATCAAGTTGTTTTAGATATTCGAATGAAAATAAGAGATGATATC
>DAOWGL010000197.1 GCA_030637455.1 Candidatus Nitrosopumilus sp.
AACTGAGGAACGAAAACAAAAACTAGAAGATAAACAAGAGAAACAAAAAGAAAAAACTGAGGAACGAAAACAAAAACTAGAAGATAAACAAGAGAAACAAAAAGAAAAAGCTGAGGAACGAAAACAAAAACTAGAAGAAAAGAAAGCAAAATTAGATTTAGATCGAAAAAAACTTGAAGAAAAGTTATCCAAAAAAATTAACAAATATGAAGAAAAATTAAAAGAAATTAAAGCTAAATATCAAAATGAAATTGAATCTGGTTTTACAGGAGATGTTGAACAATTTTCTGCTAAAAATACGAAATTAGAAGATAAAATTGCTAAAAAATCTGATGATATTCGTAAAAAATTATTAGAAAAACAAGAAAAATTGGATTCTAGAACTCAAAAAATCCTTGATAAAATTAACAATGGTGATTACTTAGGCGATAAAATTTCCTCATCAAATTCATTTGAAACATACGAATTAACATTTGATTCAGTAACTGTTACTGGAATTCATGATAAAACTCAATTATCTACTCTTGAAGGTTTTATGATTTTCAATACATTTGACAAAGGCAAATCTAATCTAAAATTGGAATTAGAAGAATGTAGTATTACAGTAGATGGTATACCTTTCAACTGTGGATTTGGAAAAGCTAGAACAACTTCATCCGGTGATTCTGGTTCAAAAAATTCCTTAGTGGTCCTAGCATTTTTAGAAGATGATGTACTTGAGGAAGTTCATTCTACACTCAAAATTTCATTACATGCTGATTCCCCAATAAATGAAATCACTGATTCAACTCAAGTTTCAATTTTGAATCCACAAAGTAAAATTTCAGGTATGTGGTTTCTTGATGGAACTGGTACGTTAACAAAAACTGTTACAACAACAGATGACACAACAGATGACACAACAGGAAATGAAATTTCTGTAGAATTAACAGAAGATATGGGTTTAACTGGGAACTAAATTTGATCTATAAAAATTCAACTTACCTTTTGAGTTTTCTGTTTATTTTTATTTTTTTTACATCATTCCCATTCTCATATGGGGATGTTGGAACAGTTTCTGTTGATTCATTTGATGTAGATTATAATATTGAAAATGGTATTCTTGATATAATTTTCTTGGATCCTGATTTTGTTGAATTAATTCTCACAATGGATACTTCTTCTGATGGAACTGTTGAGATTACAATTCCAAGATCCTTACTGGATGCAAAATTTGACACATTAGATGACGAATTTTTTGTTTTAGTTGATGGATTTGAAACAGATTATGCTGAAATAGATTCTACATCCGAGTATAGAACTCTTGTAATCCCATTTTTTGGTGGTGATTCTGTCATTGATATTATTGGAACCGATGCACTCAATCCCTTTGCTCCAGAACCTGAAATCCCATCTTGGATTAAAAATAATGCTGGCTGGTGGGCAGATGGTCAAATAGATGATACTGCATTCATTCAAGGAATTCAGTATTTGATCACTGAGGGAATAATGGATATTCCTCAAACAGAGTCTGGAGAATCATTTGGAAATGAAATCCCATCTTGGATTAAAAATAATGCTGGCTGGTGGGCAGATGGTCAAATAGATGATACTGCATTCATTCAAGGAATTCAGTATTTGATTACAAATGGTATTTTACAGGTATAATTAGGCTCAATCTAGCAAATTGTGCATGGATTTCAAATCTTTTTTGAATGGTTCTAAAGATTCTGGAATTTCTATTTTGATTGAATCTTTTAATGATAGATTTTGAGATTTTTTCTCATTCCATACTTTAGAGTTAAATTCTGAAATTTCTTTTGTAACATTACTTTGCTCTTCAATATTTTCAGGTTCAACATGTTTTTCTTTGTGAATGCTGTCTTTTGAATACAGTTCTTTCCAAAGATGCTCTGTGATAAATGGAGTAATTGGTGCTAATAATTTTAAAATTGTTGATAATGTTTTATGTAGTGTAAATATCGCACCATCTCTTTCTTCATCTGAGAAATTAATTCCATATGCTCTTGCTTTTACCATTTCAATGTAGTGAGCAGCAAATACATTCCATGTGAATTCTCTTATTGCAATTGCTGGAATGAAAAAGTTGTATTCTTTATATCCTCTTTTACATTCCTTGACTAACTTGTCTAACTCTGATAAAATCCATTTATCTGATGCAGAAGGTTTTCCTGATTCAATTACTGGAAAACTAGACAAAAATCTTGACACATTCCACAATTTACTGAGGAATTTTTTTGTTGATTCAATTTTTTGCTCGTTACATCTAAAATCATATCCATGATTAATTTCACTTGCACTCCAAAATCTAAAAGTGTCAGCACCTAATTTTTCAATTACAGGTAAAGGATCTATTGCATTTCCTTTGCTTTTACTCATTTTCATTCCTTTTTCATCTAGACCATACCCCATAACCCAAGCTTCAGACCATGGTTTCTTTCCTGTTAGTTGTTCACATCTAAGAAGTGTATAGTACAACCACGTTCTAAC
>DAOWGL010000199.1 GCA_030637455.1 Candidatus Nitrosopumilus sp.
AAATTAGAAGATATTCAATTTGAAATCATTATAGATGAATAAAAATTATTTTTGTATTCACAAGAGGAACAAAGAGAAAGGATTGAAATGATCCTTTCTGCTACAATTAATGGAAAATCAAAATTTCTTGAATCATTAGCTCAAAATCATAAAACAAAGAAAATAGTCATTAGATTTCTCAAAGAAGTAGAAGAAATTGTAGGCGCTGACCTTGAAAAATATGGTCCATTTAAAACTGAAGATATTGCTACAATTCCATATGAAAATGCTCAGGCATTAATTGCAAAAAATGCTGCAACTAAAATCCGTTGGGATGATTAAGTAAAAATTATACCTTTTTTATTTTCATGTTATATGTCTCATACAGGCGTTGAAGTATTTGATTTTCTATTATTTTCAATTTATCCAGTAATCGGAATCTTTGCTGTTGAAGCTATAAGTAGATTAATCAAAATCCAAAAATGGATTAAACTATGGGCACAAGCAGCTGTATCAATTGCTTTTGGAGTTTACTATTGGTTTATTTTGCCCGCACCACAAAATTTCCCATTAACTGCAATGGTGATGTTTGCACTTGCTATTGCCTTAATTTATCAAGGTAGACGTGCAAAAATTTCTCCTGACAAAAGTCCTTACTGATTTTAAAATCTTTTAAAAATTCGTTTGAAAATATTTGGCTTGTTTGGTCCTCCATCTCGTATGACTTTTTTCTCACCAAATTTTTTTGCTCGAATTAAGCTGAGTTTTACACATCTATGTTCTTCTGGAAGTCTATGTTCTGAACAAAATGGATCCTTGCAATAATTGCACTGGAAGGGCAAATCTGTCAAATCTCCACAATAAGCACATTTTTCAGATATCACAATTTGATTTACTGTTTTTCTTTTAATAAAGTTGACAGTAATTTTCATAAAACTTGGAATTTCTTAACGTCTAAACATTTTTACGATGTTGAAATTAATTGCGTTTAAGTGATTTAGATGATTAAAGATAAAGTAGCAATAATAACGGGAGCAAGTAGTGGCATAGGATATGCTACTGCATTGGCACTATCAAAAGCAGGCGCAAAAGTTGCCATAGGTGCTAGAAGAGTTGACAGATTAGAAGAACTTGCAGAAAAGATCTCTGCTGATGGCGGAGAGGTATTTTATCAGAAATTAGATGTTACACAAAGATCAGAATGTGAAAATTTTGCTAAAGCAGTTTTAGATAAATGGGGTTCCATTGACATTCTTGTAAATAATGCCGGTTTGATGCCTTTGAGTCTCTTCAAAAACCTCAAAGTAGATGAATGGGATAGAATGATTGATGTGAATATCAAAGGTGTTCTGTATTGTACAGGCTCAGTAATTTTACATATGAAAGAAAAAAAATCTGGCCACATTGTAAATCTCTCATCTGTTGCTGGAAGAACTGTTTTCCCCACTGGAACAGTTTATTGTGCAACAAAACATGCAATTGCAGCATTTAGTGAGGGATTAAGACAAGAATTTAGTGCACGTTCTAACATTAGAGTAACTAGCATTGAACCTGGAGTTGTATCAACCGAACTTACTGATACAATTACTGATGAATCTTTGCAGGGGTTTATTGAAAATGCAAAGAAGATGGAAGCATTACGAGCTGAAGATATTGCAAATGCAATTTTGTATGCGGTTGAATCTCCATCTCACGTTAATGTTAATGAGATTCTGATAAGACCTACAACACAAGAACGCTAAGTTAACAAATATCAAAACAGCTATACTTTATCTGATTTATTTTTCTCTTTTGAAAGATGTTCTAAGATAGCTTTTACTTCTACACCCAAGTCTTGTGAATTTATTGATAGATTCAATTTTTCAGGAATATTGTTTTTAAAATCTTCATCTTCCATCTCGATACTTCTTTTTTGAACACAGTCCAAGTGATCCTGATCAGTAGCAGAAATCTTATGACAAATGTTACAAATTTTCATTAATTTTATTAATCAATACGACGATTTAATAATTTCATTTTGTGCCTGTGAAACAAGGGACCGTAGTCTAGCTTGGTATGATACTAGTCTGGGGGACTAGTGGTCGCAGGTTCAAATCCTGCCGGTCCCATTACAATTTTAAAATCTTCAATAATTTTTCAAAACTTTCTTGTGTTTTTTCTTGTTTGTATTGTTTTAAAGCTACAATGA
>DAOWGL010000093.1 GCA_030637455.1 Candidatus Nitrosopumilus sp.
TCATAATTAATCTAATGACCATGGGTTTTGCGTTAATCATTGCACCATTTGTCATAATAGTTTGGAGAATTGGAATGTTTGGAGGTGCTGATGCATTTGCATTAATCGCATTGGCAGTTATTGCCCCTATGGCCACATTTACAGACAATCCCATATCCCCATTCACCACATTGTCAAATGCAGCAATATTATTTATAATTCCATTTTTAATCAACATAATTAGAAATGTATTAAGAAAAATTAAAGGCGAAAATATTTTTGAAGGCTTTGAAGAAAGCAATATTAAAAAAATCATTGCAGTGTTAATTGGATACAAGGCTAAAAATCCAAAATTTGCATTTTCAATAGAAAAAATAGAACATGGAAAGAAAAAATTTAGTTTGACTATGCATCATGCTGAAGAACAAGAATTTTGTACCACGCCAAATACATGGATTACACCTGGAATACCATATTTACTGCTAATTACAGGTGGTTTTATTATTCAATTATTCTACGGAGACGTAATTCTAGGTAAAATGTTAGGCATGTAATATATAGAGAATTTTTGATCTGTAACATGCTATAACATACACCCCCTTATGTCATTATTAGAAGTAACAAATCTGAATGGCGTTAACTGAAACGGTTGAAGAAGGAATGTTCCAAGCAGAAAATCCAATTCATGAGCTAAATAGAATGCTTGTAAAATATGATTTAACGCCTAATCAAGCTAAAGTGTATTTATTTTTGAGTAAAATCGGTATAAAAACTGCATCAGAAATTTCAAAAGCACTTAAAATTCCAAGAACAGAAACATACCATTTGTTGTCTACTCTACAACAAAAAGGGATAATTTTTTCAGTTTTTGGAAAACCAACAAAATTCAATTCTACTGGTTTAGAGGAATCATTAGGGATTCTACTAAATAATGAAAGAAATAGAATTAGTGAATTAGAAGCAGGCAAAGACAGTTTGATTAAACTATGGAATATTATTCCAAAGTATGGTGAAGATGATACAGAATCCCAAGATAACAAATTTCAATCTCTACAAGGAAGGAATTCGATTTTAGGAAAATTAGAACAAATGATTAAAGAATCAAAAGAAACTATTCTAGTATTAGGGACAGACGCAGATTTTAAAAAATTTTACTTTACAGAATTTACTGAATTATTAAATAAAACAAAGTCTGAACTTCGAATTTTGACTGATCATCAATCAGACATGCCAAATATTTTTGAGAGTATAGATCCTAACAAAGTCAAAAAAATTGATGACAAAAATAGAGAAGACTTTTGCTTCATCATTAAAGATGATAGCGAGGTAATTTTCTTCATCAGTAATAATAAAGTTAAAGAGATGTTAGCTGTATGGACGGATTCTAAAGCATTTGTAACTACATTGAAATCATTGTTTAGTTTAATGTGGAAAAAATCACATCATATCAATGAAACAGATGCAGAGTCATTACTTGGTTCAGAAATTACTTATGAGCACAGATTAAGAGAGATAGAACAAGAAAAAATGATTTTAAGTTATCTTAAAGAAAATTTTAAATTGTTGGGAAATGGGAAAGACAGAAGATGACTGATACAAATAAATCAAATCAAAAAGAGGAAATGAAGAGTTTGAAAATTTTAATTATTGATGATAATGAACAAATTACAAAAATGCTAACCACATTTCTAGAGTTAAAAGATCATAAATGTACTGTAGCAAATGATGGCAAAGAAGGACTAGACGTAATTAAAGAAAACAGACACGATGTAATTTTATTAGATTTAGCCATGCCAGAATTCGACGGATATTCAGTTATCAAGGATTTGGAAGAAAATAATACATTAAAAGATCATAAAATTATCGTGTTTACTGCATCTACAATTACACAAGAAGAATTAGATGATCTTGTTAAAAGAGGAGTGATGTCATATATTTTAAAACCAGTTGATATTGATCTTCTTCATTCCAAACTAATCGATACTGCAAGTCTATAATTTTTAGAGGTAAAATCATATGCTACCAATTAAACAAACATTGTTTATAGTTTCAGGAGTATCAAGTTTCATTATTTTTTACATGGGAATTGTAAATTTTCTAACATCCGTTGATGAATCTACAGGAATGATACTGTTGATATTTTCAGTGTTTGTAGCAACAGGTACACTGTTAGGTACAGTGCACATTTCAACAAGCATTACAAAGCCTATTCAAAAATTAGCAAAAAACATGTCAGAATTTTCAAAAACAAATAAAATCTCAAATAAAAATACGATTAAAACAAATGTAAAGGAAATTTTTGATTTGAATAAAAATTTTGAAGTAATGGGCGAGAAAGTTGAAAAAACAATCAAAGTACAAAAGGAATATGTGCAAAAATTAAAAGATATGGATAGAAAAAAAGTAGAATTTTCATCAATGGTGTCACATGAACTAAAAACTCCACTAGTTCCAATCTTAGGTTACGTCCAAATGTTACAAAAAGAAGAATTACTTGGAAAATTAAATGAGGGGCAAAAAGATGCCGTAGATGAGATTTATGCATCAACAATTAAACTAGAAAAATTAATTGGTGATATTTTAACAACGCAAAAATTAGATTTAGGAAAATTAGTTTTTGATGAAGAGAATATTGATGTTTCAGAGTTACTGCACGGATTAATTAAAGAATTTGAACTAATAGGAATTGAGAAAAAAATAGAAATAACTGCAAATTTCAATGAAGATATTCAAATTTTTAGTGATAGAGACAGGATCAATCAAGTATTTTCTAATTTGATTAAAAATGCAATAGATTATGTTTCTCCAAATACAGGATGTGTGACAATAGGAATGAAAAATGATTCAAACCATGTAGAATTTTTTGTTGAAGATAATGGTTTAGGAATTTCAGATGAAAATAAAAAAGAACTTTTCAAAAAATTCTACCAAGTTGATACATCATCAAAGAGGAAGAAAGGAGGAAGCGGTTTAGGTTTAGCAATTTGCAAAGGTATTGTAGAGGGATTAGGAGGCAAAATTTGGGTTGAAAGTGAAGAAAATGTCAAAACAACATTCTTTTTTAAAATTCCAAAAAAACCATTAAAAATTAAAACTTCTGATCGATTAGATAAAAAAATTCAAAATAAATAATTTAACTTTTACGTAGAACAAACATAGATGAATGCTACGCGTTTCTTAAATGAAAAAAATGGGATATTTTTTTATTGAACAAGAAAAGGTATGGAACCTATTCTTTTGTATTGGTTTTATTATTAGGATTGGTGATCAACCCAGCATTTGCAGAAGTAACTAGTATTCAAACCAATTATGATTCATTTATCAAAGGAGACACTATAGAATTTTCAGGTACAGTTGAGAATGGTTCTACAGGATTAGTAACAATTGTAATTCGAGATCCAAATAATGAATTTGTTTTGTTAAGCCAAGCAATTATCAATCATGATGATACATTTGAAAAAACTGTAACCATTGAAGATAGATTTGTTAAACATGGCATGTACAAAGGAACCGGATTTATTCTAAACCTAACTAAGGGAATTACTACAAATTTTAACGTGGATTTGGTCAAAGTAGAATCCATAAAAATTGATGAAATTTCAAAAAAGAAAAATGCAGATTTTGTTGACTCTACCAAAGATCCATATCACTATGTTCAAAGATACTATTCAGAAGCAGAATACAAAAGTTGGTTTGATAGAAATTATCCATATTTAACTATAGAAGAAGCTGTAGGATATACA
>DAOWGL010000103.1 GCA_030637455.1 Candidatus Nitrosopumilus sp.
TAAATCAAATGGATGTGCATTTTTTTCAATTTTTAACATATCATTAATCAATAATTTTGAAAGGTCAAATGTTGGAGGTGTAGCGTATACGTCAGTATTTCCACTAACAAATAGAGACGGAACGTTTCCTGAATGATCTAAATGTGCATGTGTGATAATGATAGCATCCAAATCTTTTGGTTTTACATGAAGTGGATATTGTGGAGGGGAACCTCTTCTTCCAAACATTACACCATAATCAAGTAATAATTTAGTACCATTACAATTAACTAAAAATCCTGATCTACCTACTTCGTTTGCAGCACCTAAAACTTTAACATCCAAGAATAAAATGAATTTTCATCTACGTTAAAACCTTCTTAGGGGCGATCCGATCATTACGCCTATCGTGTAATCTACAAAAGCTTTAATTAGTGTAAGCTAAGATCCGATTCTCATGGGAAGAAGTTACACAGAATGGTTAGCATTGCAAGACCAGGCCGTAGTCGCTAAGACACGTGCTGGTGATGAAGCAAACAAACCACTCTTAAACCAACTCAACTGGATTTGGGTAAACAATCTTATGAATAAGAAAGCAGACCTTAATCCTTCTTCAGCAGAACTACTTGACTGGGTAACCTCAGGTCAAATAGATGCAATGAGAAAATAAACGTGCACATCACGTTGTCTTTTTGTTTTTTAAATTTCTTAGTATAGATTCTGCGCATATTTTTTGAATCGATCATTTTCATAACAGGGTTATGAATTTCGATCATGGTTTAAATAGGTACCAAGCAATCTAAATTTTGTAATGCCAATAGCAATACTTCCAGACATTGATGAACAAAGATGTATCGGATGTGCACTATGTGTAGAAATCTGTACAACTCTTGGTCCTGATGTCCTTAGAGTCAAACCTGTTGAAGGCTGGAAGAGAGGTAAAGCATTTGTTTTCTACCCAGAAAGATGTATTTCTGATGGTGCATGCATAGGTGTATGTCCAACAAAATCAATCTTTTGGATGAGACCAATGAATTACACAGCTGGACAACCAGTACCTCTTCACAAAAACGGTATCTTCATCAAAGGTTGGGCTGAAGACGCCGCTCTATAAGCAGCATCTTTTAGCACATTCTTTTTTCTTATTTTTAATTACACAAAAGATTTTTTCTTGATCTCTTTTGGCAAACTCTTTACAAAATATTTTAAGAATTTATCTTCTTTATCAAAATGAATTTCAGAAAATTTATTGTTTGCAAAGAATTCATTCCATGTTTTCTCAAATACGGGAAATTCACTTGGTTCAAAACTAATTCTAGAAGTTTCATGATGCGCTGCTGGATAAATATCTGAAATCTCAATTGGTATTAATCCTAAAAGTGGGTCATATTGGCAAACTTGAAATGATTCAAAATCTTTAATTTTCTTTTTCAGTCTACTATATTCATGTGAAAGATATCCTGGTTTTGAACTTGATTCTTTGGTTATGATCAATTTCTTTTTCTTTGATTTGAATTTCCTAATCGTATTATGGAATGATTGAACTTCTGGTCTATATTGATCCTCTTTGCTGAATAAGAAAATTGCTTTCTCTTTGAATTTAGGAGTCCCTAAACCTAAAAATTCATAGTTTTCAGTCATAACTTCAATCATCTCAAATAACTTTGGATGGGCCCTTGCCTTTTTAATCACATACTCCCATAACCTTCCTTCATGGATTGCTTGTTTTACTTTGTCAACTTCTAGTTTAATTGCATACAAATTATGAACTGCTAATTGATTGATCTTTTCAGTGGTTTCTAATTGACGAAATTCATCTGGAGTATATTTTGAACATATTTCACAATTGCATGGAAATATGGAAATATCTGATAAATATCGTGTACCGTCATCTGTGATGTATCTGAGTTGTTTTGCATAAAGCATGTATGATGCTGAATCAAAAGTATCACATCCCAAAGCTATTGCAAATGGTATGGTAAGGGGATGTCCTGCACCAAATAGATGTAGAGGAATTGAATGTGGCATCTGTTTTTTTGCAGCTACTATCATCTGTGCTAATAATCTATATTCATATGACTCCATAAATTCAACTGGACTTCCTAATGCAAGCATTTGAAATCCCATACTGACTAAACTTTTTGTAGATTTTCCAACAAGATCAAAATGTTCTCCTCCTTGAATTGGACCTATCCAAATTTGACCATTGTCTGCACTATCTTCTAGAGTTTGTTTACAAACATCTAGGGTGTGTTTTACGTAGGCCTCTGCTTTTTTAATTGGCATTCCATATCCTGTTGGTTTATCAAGTGGAATTGCAAAATCAGTTAAGATACCTCTTTCAAAGTTTGCCATATCTGGTGGTAATACATCAACATCCCCATATTCGAGAACTTGATAACCTCCAGAATCTGTCATTACTCCACCATCAAAATTAATTATTTTATGAATTCCTTTCTCAATTGCTTCATCACCATAACTATTTCTTGTAATGTAGGCATTGGTAATCACTAAATCAAAACCAATCTCTTTAATTTTTTTAGATGGGATTGTTTGTTTGACTGGATGAATAACTGGTACAAAAGCTGGAGTTTCAATTTTTCCATGATTGGTATACAAAGTCCCAATCCTTCCAGCTAAATCAGTTTTAGAGATTTCAAACAAGTAATTACACAAATTCAAAGGCGTTATTTAATCAATCAGCAAAAAATTTTCCTAAATCATTATTTTTTCTCACTAATTCTAGCCAATCTACTGCTTCGTTTCCTTTTTTATTCATAATTACACTCATAATTTTTTCAAACACTTCTACAACTGTTTTCCCACTGACGTTTATCTGAAATGTTTTTTCTTGAAATTTATCTATTGCATCATTTGTTATAATTCCTAAAATTTCACTACCTACATTGTCTCTAATTTTATCATCATCATATTTTCTATCTTCGTAAACCGGAATCAAATCATAGGGACTTCTTCGTAATACTATCATTATTTTTACTTGGTTTTTTCTTAGGACATATGGTGCCAAATGCCCTACGATAATATTGTTTTCAGAAATTTTTGACTCAAGAATTTTTTCAAGGACTTCAACATCTACATCATTTGTATCACCATTTTTTTCAAATAGTTCCGAATCTTTTGCAATTTTATTAATATCAATTATTGATAATTTCATTTTATCCGCAATTAGTTGTGTGATTGTGTGCTTTCCTACACCTGGATTACCTGTAATTACTATTGACATGATATGAAATCATAATTAACTAGATTAAACGATTTCTGCAATACTAATAAGTAGAATTGGATTTTTGACAGTATTGCAAATTGGTTTACTAGGAAAAGCAAATGTTGGAAAATCCACATTCTTCTCAGCTGCAACTGAAACACCTGTTGCAACAGGAAATTTCCCTTTTACAACAATTGAACCCAATGTGGGAGTAGCATATGTCAAAGCAGATTGTGCTTGTAAACATTTTGAAATTAAACATGAAAATGAATTATGTGTAAATGGTACACGTTTTATCCCTGTCAAACTCATTGATGTTGCAGGGTTAGTACCTGGAGCTCATGAAGGTAAAGGATTAGGAAATCAATTCCTTGATGATGCACGACAAGCTGAAGTTTTAATTCATGTTGTTGATATTGCTGGAACAACAGATATTCAAGGACAATCTGTTCCAGTTGGAACTCATGATCCATTAGAAGATGTGGCTTTTGTCCAAGAAGAATTTGATCAATGGTTTGCAGATATTTTAAAAAGAGAATGGGATAAAATTACCCGAGAAATAGATCAAAAACGTGCAAAACTAACTGATGGTATTGCAAAAAGATTTTCTGGATTAGGAATTAAAGATTTTCAAGTTCAAGAAATTCTTCAAAAATTAGGATTCATGGCTAAAAATCCAAAAGAATGGGTAGACGATGATATCGAAACTTTTGTCAAAGAATTAAGAAAAAGTACAAAGCCGATGATTATTGCAGCAAACAAGGCCGATCTTTGTCAAGACTTGGACATAATTAAGAAAATTTCTGATAATGTAATTCCATGTAGTGCCGAAACTGAATTGCTTTTACGAAAAGCATCAAAAGCAGGAATTGTAAATTATTCTTCTGGAGATAAAGGATTTACTCCGGTTGAAGGCAAAGAAATTCCTCCACCACAACAAAAAGCACTTGATTTAGTAAAATCAGTTTTTTCAAAAATCGATTCAACAGGAATTCAAAAAATTCTAAACACTGCAGTTTTTGATTCCCTAAAATACATCGTTGTGTATCCTGTAGAAGATGAAACCAAACTTACTAACAAAGATGGAATAGTTTTACCTGATACAAAATTAGTTCCACAAGATTCTACTGCTAAAGATTTGGCAGGATTAATTCATGCAGATATTGCAAAGGGATTTTTACATGCAATAAATTGTAAAACAAAACAAAGGATTAGCGGAGATCAAAAACTCAAAAATGGCGATGTAATCAAAATTGTTTCTACATTAAGTCGTGGATGATATGCTGGGATTAGGAATCGAAAGTACTGCTCATACATTTTCTTGTGCAATAATTGAAAAACGTGGAAAAAAAGGAAAAATTCTTTCAGATATTCGTAAAATTTATCGTCCTGAAGAGGGAGAAGGGATTCATCCCCGTGAAGCATCGCGTCATCATATTGGACATAGTTCTCAAGTACTTTCTGACTGTCTTCAGGAAGCAAATGTAACAGTCAATGATTTGGATATTGTTTCATATGCTGCAGGACCAGGTTTAGGTCCATGTTTACGTGTGGGTGCAGTAGTTGCTAGATCTCTTTCTTCATACTACAAAATTCCAATATATCCTGTGAATCATGCAATTGGACATATTGAATTAGGAAAATTACTAACTGGCGCAACTAATCCTCTAGTGCTTTTAGTATCTGGAGGACATACCATGCTTTTGGCATTTTTAAATAAACAATGGAGAGTGTTTGGAGAAACATTGGATATCACTTTAGGTCAACTACTGGATCAATTTGGACGTTCAATTGGATTTGCATCTCCTTGTGGAAAAAATATTGAAGAATTAGCATCTACATCTTCAAACTATGTTACATTACCATATTCTGTAAAAGGCAACGATGTATCATTTTCTGGATTATTATCTGCAACAAAATCTGTTGCAACTAAAAGCAAGGTAGATGCTTGTTATTCACTCCAAGAAACTGCATTTGCTATGATAAGTGAGGCAGTAGAACGTGCTCTATCCTTTACAAGAAAAAAAGAACTTATGATTGTTGGAGGAGTTGCTGCCAATAAGCGATTATCTGAAATGCTGAAAGATGTTTGTAAAAGACACGGTTGCAAATTTTTTGTCGTTCCATTACAATATGCTGGGGATTGTGGAAGTCAAATTTGTTGGACTGGTTTATTAGAATCTCAAATTAAATCAGGGGTGGAACTAAAAGATACATTTGTTACCCAATCTTGGAGATTGGATTCTGTGAAAGTTAATTACTAATTTTTGTTTTCATTAATAGTCTGTTCAATAATTTTAACCCAACTTTTAGTATTGAATACGCCAAACTTGAAAGTTTGTTCACCTTCATCTGTTGTTGCTGTAAAACATACTTTTTTCATGAATAATCCTTCTTTCCATGTTTTTGTTACTTTATCTAATGAAATATCTAAAACGGTCTCTCCAAAATGTTTAGAAAAGTCCATTATTCTTGCATTGGTTTTATCAAATGCTAATCTCTTATTTGTTAATGTTAGAATTCCTGCACCTAACTTATCTTCACTACAATCTTCTTGTTTGATTCGTTTTTCTCCTTCATCCATGATTAATTTTTATTGAATTCTTATGGATATAATGTTAATGAAATTAGTCAAAAAAGGTGCTGAAGCAGATCTCTATCAAACTAAATGGCAAAATTCAAAGGCAATATTAAAAATTAGAAAAATCAAAACTTATAGAAATTCTTTACTTGATTCAAAAATTCGTAAACAAAGGACTATCAAAGAATCTCAAATGCTCTCACTTGTAAAATCATTTGGAATTCCTGCACCTCTTGTTTACTTTGTAAATTTAGATAAAACATCAATCACCATGCAAGAGATTTCTGGTAAACCTGTACATGACTTGTCTGAATTAAAAATTATAGAATTATCCAAAGACATTGGAAAATTGGTAGGTACTTTACACAAGAACGGTGTAATGCATGGTGATTTAACAACTTCAAATTTTATTTTACATCAAAATACTGTTTTTGTAATTGATTTTGGATTGTCTCAAATTTCAATAAAACCTGAAGATCATGCTGTTGACTTGAGATTAATTAAAGAAATTCTTAACAGCGCTCATGCTAAAATTATGATATCCTCATGGAAAAATTTTCTAAATGGATACAAATCTATCGTTGGTCATGCCTACTATACCAAAATAACTAAACTAGTCTCAGAAATAGAAAGTCGTGGAAGATATGCGCAAGTCGTTTGATCTATTTTTTGTATCCTCTAATAGTCACAAATACCAAGAAGCAAATACCATTTTGGATTCTCTGGGAATTAATCTTGGATTTTTAAAATCTAATTTAGAAGAAATTCAATCAAACTCACTTGATGCTATTGCAATTGCAAAAGCTAGAGATGCGTTTTCTAAATTTAAAAAACCTATCATTATTGAAGATGATGGTTTGTTCATTGATTCAATTGATGGATTTCCAGGTCCGTATTCTTCATATGTTTTCAAAACAATTGGAAATAAGGGAATTCTAAATCTATTAAAAAATAATAGAAAAGCAAAATTTGTTTCAATTATTACCTATTGTGACAAAACAATTTTGCAATCTTTTAAAGGGAAACTAGATGGAAAAATATCTAAAATTCAAAAAGGTAAAGGTTGGGGATATGATCCAATATTCATTCCAAATAATTCCAAGAAAACATTCGCTGAATTAAATAATAAAAATGAATTATCACATAGGTACAAAGCACTAAAAAAATTCTCTAATTGGTATTTGCATAAGTTGGAATAAAACGATCAATAAATCGTTCATTATTTTGTAATATTGAGATTCTTGAAACAATACTCTCATCCATTATTGAAAATATTTTACTTTGCTTTGCAATTTCTTCACTGAAACTTTTTACTTCTTCCATTTCTAACATATTTTCATATTCTAATCTATTTGTTGAGCGCCCAATATGCATATATGATTTGATTTCAATAAAGTGCGGACTTGCTTTTCTGAACATTTCTGCAAATGCTGGAATTGATTCTTTTTGATCATTATGATCCCTGATCAATGTAATTCTTAACACTGTTCTTGTTTTCAAATCTTTTAACATGTCAAGTGTTCTATTCCATCTTTCCCATGAATCATCATATCTTGGCTTGTTTATTTTCATAAATGATTCATAATCTGCAGCATTTGTTGAAAGATACAGTTGTGTTGGTAATGCATCTTCATCTTGTAATTTTTGAATCATATCTGGTTCTTGTCCATTA
>DAOWGL010000205.1 GCA_030637455.1 Candidatus Nitrosopumilus sp.
AAAGAAAAAGACTGTAGCTAAAAAGAGACCAGCAAAGAAAAAGACTGTAGCTAAAAAGAGACCAGCAAAGAAAAAGACTGCAGCTAAAAAGAGACCAGCAAAGAAAAAGACTGCAGCTAAAAAGAAATCTAGACGTTAATCTTTAGGATCTTTTAAATTATTTTCTATAACATAATGGTAGGATTATTTTATTATTTTTAAAATGAATAAACGCGGTCTAATAATTACAATTGTCGGTTTAGTTCTAGTGGGTGTTTCACTTACTGTTGCATCTTCTACAATTCCTTCTAACGTAACTGGACCCAATGATCTTTCTATGGTTGCAATGTTTGATGGGATGTTTGATGAGGTTACTGATGAATTACAAATTGTGCCTGGTGAGTCTGCATATGTCTCATTTGGTACATCGTCATACAATTCCCCTTTGCTTTGGGGAATTCAATTGATTGAATATAAAACTGATGATAAGTTGTCTATAACAATATCAAATGTTTTTGGAGATAGTTATGGTGAATATGTTCAGTCAGAACCAATCTTGTTTGAAATGATAGAAACGGTTGAATCTGACACGTTAAATTTTGAAATTAAAAACATTGGTCAAAATACAGTACATGTCATTGTAATGTTTTCAGAAGATCCGGAAAACTCTGATGCTTTATCAAATCCAAACTCTCCGCTCATGAACATGGTTCTTCCACTTCTCATTTCTGGATTCTTACTTATTCTGGGAATTATAATTTCAATAATTGGCACAATTGTGGTTTTAATAGATTTGAAAAATAATTTAGATAATAAAAGAAATTATTGAGGATTGATATCCATCTTACCAAATTTGCCTTTGGTTAGGGATACGTCACCTTTGAACTCGTTAGTATATCCATTTGAAATGACAACTTTATCTCCAACATTTACTGCTTTGATATCGTCACCCCACAATGTGAGTTTCATTTTGTTTTCTTCAGATTTGTCTTCGTTAGCAATTTCTGCATCGCAGACATCAACTGTTCCTCCACTTTTGAGATTAACAGTTCTAGGTTCCCCTTTGCTTACAACTTCTGCTTCCACATTAACTCCACTTCGCATTTTTTTTGCGTCTGAAATTGGTATGAATTCTGACATATTTTTGAGTCATTTGCGCACGATTATAAGCTTTGTTAAAAAATTGTCCAAATTACAGATCAAATTTTTAATTTGTCCAAATAGTAATCGAGAAATATTGGTCAATACCCAATCTCATTGCAGAGGTATCGAAGCCCGGTCAACCGAGAGGGACTCAAGATCCTCAAAATAGGAAATCCCTTCTCTTAGGAGTTCGTGGGTTCGAATCCCACCCTCTGCACTACATTTTAATTAAAATTGGTATATTTTGTAAAAATTTACAATTATGCAACAATAGTCTTTACTTTAGTGACTGAATGTGCTGAAATTTCTTTATGCATTTCTGCTATTTGGTCGTCTTTGAAAGAGAGATTGCATCTAAAACATTTCCAAACCATCTCTGACATACACACAATAGGCATAAATTGCTTATAAAGATATTGCATCATTGATCCAATTTCTTACAATACATGATCATTGTCTTAAAAAACTTGTAATTTTTATAATTTTTTAGATCATAATGAAATTTTCTTATGACTGAATGTGAATCCAAGGGTTTAGAAATAAAAAAAATACTATATTTTTTGAAAGATCATGGATATTTTAGAAATTTTTGGAGAATTTTCATATTTTGGAATTTTTCTTGTACTAATTGGAGTAAATGCAGCTCCAATCCTGATGCCTCCAAGCTGGATTATTCTAACATCATTTTATCTTCTTGATCCAACATTGAATGTAGTTATTCTTGCCATGGTCGGAGCTACAGGAGCTACCATTGGTAGATTTGCTCTTAAACGGATTAGTGTGGTCTTTAGAAGATTTGTTGCAGAAGAACAAAAATCTAATCTTGATGTGATTGGCAATTATTTGAATAATAAAAAATATGGTTATGTTATTGCGTCTTTTTTGTTTGGTGCAACTCCACTTCCTAGTAACATGTTATTCATTGCTTATGGGTTAATGCGTGCAAAAAGTATGGGAATTTATGTTGGATTTTGGTTTGGTAGAGTTATTTCATATATTGCTATGATTTATTTTGGAAATGCCGTTTTAACTCCATTCTTGGAATTGTTTGAAGATCGATTAACTGCTATTTTATTAATTGATGGTGCTGGTATTGGCCTGATTGTTCTCTTTGCATCTGTTAATTGGACTCTTTTAATTACCAAAAGAAAAATTAAATTTGTTAAACCAAAAATATGGAGAATCTAATGAACGTTATTGATTCTATAAAAAATGAAGTTAAAGAAATCATGGATAATGACTCTGCCCATGATTTTGATCATGTTATGAGGGTATACAAAAATGCTCAAAAAATATGTAAAAAAGAAAAAGCCAATGAAAAATTAGTTCTTTGTGCTGCATTATTACATGATATAGTTTCTTATCTCAAATCTGACAAGCGTTCAAAAATGTCTTCAACAGAAAGTGCAAAAAAATCTAAACTTGTTCTAAAAAAATATGATTTTTCAGAAGAAGACATTATTATTATTTCAGATGCTATTCGTGATCATAGTTTTTCTCAAAATAAAACACCTGAAACAATTGTGGGAAAAATCCTTCAAGATGCTGATAGGCTAGATGCGATAGGTGCAATAGGTATTGCAAGAGTTTTTGCTACGGGAGGTTCGCTCAAAAGACCCTTTTACAATACCGATGATCCGTTTTGTAAAACAAGGATCCCTGATGATAAAATTTGGACTGTAGATCATTTTTATCAAAAATTACTTAAATTGGAATATTTAATGAATACAAAATCTGGAAAAGTTGAAGCCAAAAAGAGAACTAAAGTTCTAAATGAATTTCTAAATCAACTAAAGCAGGAAGTTTAACCGTAATCGACATATCTGTCATATCGTATTTCTATTTCTTCACTCTCGCCCGCCTTTATTTTCTCATATGCTTCATTTTTTCTAAATTCAATGTATTTGTTAATTTCGGCAAATTCTTTTTCTTTTGGAAAAGAACCAAACACAGGCTCTACTAGTTGTAAATATTCTATAGTTTTTTCTCTAAATTCCTCTCTAGTTGGTTTTTTGATTCCTTTCATTCTAAACCAGACTGCAGCCCAGCTAGCACCAACCACATGTGGCAATAAGTCAAAGGCTCTTTGAATTTCAAAACGCTCGTCGTTTCTCATGATTCTTGAAGGAATTTAGAAGCTGATTTTGCAAAATATGTTACTATCATATCTGCTCCTGCTCTTTTAATTGAATGTAGAATTTCCAATGTGATGTCTTTCTCATTTACATATCCTAATTGAGCTGCTGCTTTTACTAGAGCATATTCTCCAGAAACACTATATGCTGAAACTGGAACATTGTATTTTCTTCTAGTCTCTGCGATTAAATCCAAATATGCTAAAGCTGGTTTAATCATAACAATATCTACTCCTTCTTCGATGTCTGTTTCTACTTCCATCATTGCTTCTCTAGCATTTGTATATGGAACTTGGTATGTTTTTCTATCTCCAAATTTTGGAGCACATTCTGCTGCATCTCTAAATGGCGAATAAAAATTTGAACGATGTTTTGCAGAGTGTGACATAATTGATACATCTGTGAATCCTGAATCATCTAGTGCTTTTCTAATTGCAGCAACTTGACCATCCATCATTGCTGATGGTGACACTGTATCTACTCCTGCTTTTGCTTGACTGACTGCAATTTTTGCGAGAGTTTCTAAACTTATATCATTATCAATTTTATTTCCTTGAACAATCCCACAATGCCCTGTAGATGTAAATTGACATAGACAAACATCTGCCATGATTACTATTTTATCGTCAAATTTTTCTCTAATTTGTGAAATTGCTTTTTGAACTATTCCATTATCATCAAATGCTGAACTTCCTGCCTCATCTTTTTGTGAAGGAATCCCAAATAGCATGATTGCAGGAATTCCTAAATCAATAATTTTTCCAACTTCTTCATTTACATCATTTAATGGTAATCTTTCAATTTCTGACATTGATTCAACCTTGATTCTTTCTTTCAAATCTTCTTGAACAAATACTGGACAAATGAAATCTTTTGGAGATAGGGTTGTCTCTTGAACTAATTCTCTCATCTTCTCTGATGTTCTTAGTCGACGCAGACGTCTAGTTGGAAATGACATGATGAAATTCTCTCTATCTAAAATATAATCCTAATCTACTTGGTTTTGTTTTTTATAGTCAAACAGCTTGCTTGCCAATTCTACCACATCAGGATTGCCTTGCTCTGATGCTTTTCTGATGTTATTCATTGGAGTAGATACGATACTTTCTACAACAGCTTTTGTTAATTCCTCGATAATCTTAATTTTTTTCTCATCTTTTTCATTTAGCATTTGAAGTGCTTTTTGCAATTCTTTTTCTCTACGATGCTCTATGTTTTTGAATACGTCTTTTACA
>DAOWGL010000091.1 GCA_030637455.1 Candidatus Nitrosopumilus sp.
ACCCATTTCTGCCAATATCTGTCTGAGGTGATTACCTGCAGTAATACCTCCAAATGAACCCACAGAATAGGAAATAATAGCAGAAGGTTTGAAAAAATATTCTTCTAGAAAATAATCTAACGTATTTTTTAATGCTGATGACACACTATGATTATACTCTGGAGTTATTGGAACATATCCATCTGCTTCTTTGATAATTTTTTGTAGTTTTTGTAATTTTTCAGGGGGGGATTCCATCTCTTTGTACATCTTATCCAACAAGGGCAAATCTAATTCAACAGGGTCTACAAGTGAGACAGTGTGACCTTTTGCTTCAAGCTTTGATACAACCCATTTTGCCACTTTGATGCCATTTCTCTCAGACCTTACAGAGCCTACAATAACTACAATTTTTGCCATGAGAAAACCAGATCTAAACAGGATAAAAGATTTTTACTAAATTTAAAATCTACCAGATAATGTCATAGAATTCATATACTGAATATCCAAACCAAGAGCTAGAAAATGAGTAAGAATTTTTGGCATGATATAGAAACAGGTACGGATGTTCCTGAAATTATTAATGCAATCGTAGAGATTCCTAAAGGATCTATGAACAAGTACGAATATGACAAAAAACATAACATGATAAAATTAGACAGAGTATTATTTTCACCATTTCATTATCCAGGAGATTATGGATTAATTCCCCAAACATTATCAGAAGATGGAGACCCACTTGATGCACTAGTGCTAGTTACAAATCCCACATATCCAGGAATTCTAATTGAAGCGCGACCAATAGGATTACTTCAAATGAAAGATGATGGGGAAATGGATGATAAAATTATCTGTGTTGCAACAAACGACCCAAGATATCTACACACTGCAGATATTACAGATCTTGAAGATCATTATCGTTCAGAAATTGCTCATTTTTTCCAAGTGTATAAAGAGTTAGAAGGTAAGAAAGTAGAAATCTTAGGATGGAAATCAGCTAAAGAAGCCAAAGTGGTAATTATTGAATCAATTAAAAGATACAAAGACACTTTGAAAAAATATTAGTATGACAAAAGAATGTGAGCATTTCACACAAGAAGAAGAAATTTCTCAAAATACAAAAAATTGTCAAGAATGTGAAATAGAGCATCTCCCAGTAGTTGCACTTCGAATGTGTTTAACATGTGGACATGTTGGTTGTTGTGATTCATCAATTGGTAAACATGCAACTAAACACTTTGAAGAAACAGGACATTCAACAATGCAAGCTGTTCCAGATAATATTTGGAAATGGTGCTACATTCATGAAGAGTATTATTACTCAGAATAATTTTAGATGTTAGATTAGAAATTTATTTTTACGGTTTTAATCGTAAACCATCAAGTCTTTTTCTTCAAGCAATGCATGAATTTGGTTGACAGAGCGATGAACGTCTTTTTCAAGTTTTGCTCCAACACAGACTAGTTTACCTGATGCAAAAATTAGAATTACAGTTTTTGGATCAAGCATTCTGTGAATTAATCCTGGGAATTGTTCTGGTTCATACATACTTCTAGGAAGAGTTCTTGCGGCTTGCTCCAAGTTTACTTTACCACCAAGATTAATTGAAGATACAATATTTTGAATTGAAACAATAGGATCATTTTTGATTTTGATTTTGCCTTTTCGTAAGATTTTCACTACTTCAAACACAGCAGTTTCGGCTAATTCTTGTGATTTAGCACCTGTACATACCATCTTTCCTGAACCAAATAGCAATGTAGCAGTCTTTGGACTTTTTAGTCTGAATACTGCACCTGGAAATTGTTCTGGATGGTATTCGACTGCGGGGAATTTTTTAGTAATATCAACAAGGTCTAATTTTTGTTCAATAGTTGCAGAAGCTACAACGTTTACAATTGCAATAATAGGTTTAGTTTGAGTCATATCATTTACCTCCCATCATATCCATATTTTGGTCTAACCTTAGGCCTTTGTATCTATTTCTAATTGTTACTTCAGTAACATTTGCAGCTTCGGCAATATCACGTTGAGTTTTATCTTCGCCATTTTTAACACAAGACAAGTAAAGTGCTGCAGCAGCTAAACCCATAGGATCTTTTCCTGCAGATTCTTCATGTGCTTGTGCATCTTTGAGTACTTTAACTGCAAATCGTTTTGTTTTTTCTGTAATTCCAATAGAGCTTGCAATTCTTGCAACACATTGAACTGGATCAACTACAGGCATTTTTAGTTCTAATTCTTGATGTAAAATTCTATAACATCTTGAGATATCTTTTTTCTTAATGTTACCTGCATCTGAAACATCTTTTAATGTTCTTGGAGTTTCAGTGTCTCTACATGCAGCATATAGAGATGCAGCAATTAATGCAGAAATAGAACGACCTTTTACAAGTCCTTTCTCTAATGCTTTTCTGTAAATGTATGATGCTTTTTCAATAACTGCATCAGATAATGAAAGTTTGTCTTTTAATGTAGATAATTCACTTAGTGCTTGTCTAAGATTTTTGTCAGATGAAGCATTGACTTTACTTCGACTATCCCAAGTTCTTAGTCTCTCAATTGTACTCTTCATTGTAGATGTAAGTGGTTTTCCAGAAGAGTCTTTATTCATAGGACTGATAATAGTTGCAAGACCTCTATCATGCATTGCTAAAGATGTAGGAGCACCAGTTCTTGTCGGATCTGCTCCACCTTCTTTTGAAAAGGATCTCCATTCAGGTCCAGAATCTTGTAAAGTTTCAGTAATAACATAACCACATTTTCCACAGAATCTCTCTCCAGTAACATTGTCAGTCAGCATGGAATTTTTTCCACAACGACCACATGCCGAATCTGCATTCATAACTTCTTGAACCATAAGGATTACTCCTTTTGTGCTATTCATTTCCTATATAAACGACTTATTTTATGATTTTTGAGAGAAAGATCGAGCCTAGTTTTTAGGAACAAATTTTTTAAAATTTAGAATTTTAACAAAATTTCTTAAAAAATTCCAAAAAATAAAAAACTTTGATAGTCCAATCCACATATTCATTTTTTAATAGTCACAAAACAGCAGGCTTAGATGTCATCATATCAGTTAGGTAAATGGGATCTAACAGAATTAGTAAAAAATCCAAAAAGTCCTGCATTTCAAAAACAAATTAAAGAATTAGAAAAACAGGCAAAAAAATTTGAAAAGATCAAATCAAAATTAGATCCCAAAATGTCATCCAAACAATTTATGAATATTCTTCATCAAGTTGAAGATATTTCAGAAAACATGAGTAAGATTGGAGGATATGCATCACTATCATATTCTTCAGACACACAATCAGATGAAGCAACGTCTCTAATGACAAAAATGTCAAAATTGGGTTCTGAAATATCAAACAAGATTTTATTTTTTGATTTGTGGTGGAAAACACAAGTTGATGAAAAAAATGCTAAAAGACTCATGAAGGATGCCGGAGAAATTACAGAGTATCTTTCACATAAAAGATTATTTGCAAAGTATGCTCTAAGTGAACCTGAAGAACGTATCATAAACACACTAGATGTAACAGGAATATCTGCACTTGTAAAATTGTATGATAAAATTACAAATTCTTTTGAATATAAAATGAAAGTTGGAAATAAATCCAAAACAATGACAAGAGAAGAACTCACAAATTATGTTCGAAGTACAAATCCAAAAATTAGAGAAACAGCTTACAAAACAATTCTTTCAAAATATTCTGAAAATAAAGGAGTTGTGGGGGAAATCTATCAAAATATTGTTCAAAATTGGAAAGATGAGGGGATTGAGATTAGAGGATACAAATCTCCAATATCAATGAGGAATATTGGAAATGATGTGGATGATAAAACCATAGACTCGTTACTTTCAGTTTGCAAAAAAAATTCACCTATTTTTCAAAAATTCTTTGTTCAAAAAGCAAAGATGCTCAAAATGAAAAACCTCCGTAGGTATGATTTGTATGCCCCAGCAGCA
>DAOWGL010000033.1 GCA_030637455.1 Candidatus Nitrosopumilus sp.
AAAATAATATGGCAAAAATTGCTCTTTTAGATTGGCGTGGATTGGGAACTAACAAACAGAAAATACTTGATCTTTTAAAATCTACAGAACTTGAGATTATCAAACTATGAATCTTCAACAAAAAATTTACAAAAAATTACTTGAAGTTCCTAAAGGACAGATTACCACTTATGGCGAATTGGCAAAAGCTGTTGGATTAAAAAATGGTCAACGTGCAGTTGGAAAAATAATGAACAAAAATCCTTACCCTGTGATTATTCCTTGTCACAGAGTTGTAATGTCTACTGGAAAAATAGGTGGATATGCGTATGGAGAACCTGTTAAAACAAAGATGCTAAATGATGAAGGAATTAAAATTCAAAATGGCAAAATTGTAGAATTAGAAAATAAACTTTATCGATTCTAATCTTTTCGTTTATCTCTAATCTCTTCCATGAGTAGTCTGAGGTGTGCTTTGTTTCTAACTGTGTTTCCACCTACTTTCTTGTAAAGAGTCCAGAATTCTGGATTAGTCAAATCTTTTCTATCTTTTGCAATTTTCAATAATCGTCTTAATGCTCTAACTTTTGCAACATAGACTTCTTTCTTACCGACTCTTGCACCTTTTCTTCCTTGTTTCGAACCTTGAGTAGTACCTCTTTTATTTTTCTGAGCTTTCTTTTCATGTGCTCTTCCTTTTGATGTACCTGTAAATGATTTAATTCTAATTGTGTTTGCTGTGATAAGACTTCTGATATTTTCTCTTGTAATTGCATCTGCAATATCATCTAGGTGGTCTGTATCGAATCTAATTCTGTGAATTCCAACACCAGTAACTCTGGCGGCGAGTCTTTTTTTAGCTTTAAGATTGACTACCACTTGCACTCACTCTCGCATTAAATATTTTGAATTTTTGTTCAATTGCTTTAACTATGATTTCTTTTCTTTTCTTAGTACCAACAGCGTGGCCAAATCTGACACCATCTTTCTTTGGGTCTAATTTTTCTAAATCGTTTAAGTTGAAAACTAAGTTATCTGTAAATCCTGAAGGATGTAATCCTCGTGCTTCTTTAGGTCCACCATATCCAATTTTAACAAGACCTGGACGGCCTCTGCTTTTTTGTTTTCTTTGGTGGTGATCAATACCTTTTGGTTTTCTCCAATTAGTTTGAAGTCTAACATAACGCCAACTTTCTGGTCTTACAAAGTCTGGCTTGTTTTCTTTAGCCTCTTTTCTCTTTGCAAGCAATTCCTTATTGATCGTCATGAAATTGAGATTTGAATTTTGGAATAAATACGTTCCTAGATGAGAAAAAAATTCTCTATAAGAAAAAGATAATAAGGAAACTTAGGGCGGATCGAATATCTCATGACTCAGCCTGGGAGTGAACATATCATTTTTGGGGGATATATCCTCTGACCCAAGTACTAGGTACCGCAGCAACTGAGAAATTTTCATCACAATTAACCCAATTTGGAATCAAACCATCCAAAGTTCACAGAAATCTTAGTGTAGATGAGATGGTAAAATTGGCAGTTGAAAGGAAGGAGGGGGTAGTAAATTCTACAGGCTCACTTTCAGTAGATACTGGCAAATATACTGGCAGATCCCCTGATGATAGATTTATCGTATATGATGATAAAACTCATGACACAATTGATTGGGGAAAAATTAACCATCAATTCCCAAGTGGCAAATTTGAAAAACTCTTTGAAAAAATGAAAGACTTTGTTGATAATAAGGAACTATTTGTTTTTGATGGATTTGTAGGTGCTGATCCTGAAACTCGTTTACCAATTAGAGTAATCAATGACCGTGTTTGGCAAAGTATGTTCTCAAGTAATTTGTTTATCCGACCTACAAAAGATGAATTAGAAAAACATGAACCTGAATTTACAATTTTATCTATTAATGATTTTGTTGCAGATCCTGAAATTGATGGAACTAGAACTGATGTCTTTATTCTAATTGATTTGACAAGAAAAATTGTTTTGATTGGTGGAACAGAATATGCTGGTGAAATGAAAAAATCAATGTTTGGTGTAATGAATTTTCTTTTACCTGGCCGTGGTATTTTCCCAATGCACTGTTCTGCAAATATTGGTGAAAAAGGTGATACAGCATTATTCTTTGGATTATCTGGTACTGGTAAAACCACTCTTTCAGCAGATCCTAATAGAAAATTAATTGGTGATGATGAACATGGATGGTCTGATGATGGCACATTTAATTTTGAAGGAGGTTGCTATGCAAAATGTATCAACCTTAGCCAGGAAGCAGAACCTGAAATTTGGAATGCAATCAAACCTGGTGCACTTTTGGAAAATGTTGTTCTAAAAGATAATGTTCCAGATTATGACGATAACAAATTAACTGAAAATACTCGTGTTGGCTATCCGTTAGATTACATCCCTGGAGCAGTAATTCCAAGTGTCGGTGGAAATCCTAGAGTAATTGTATTTTTGACTGCAGATGCATTGGGTGTTTTACCACCTGTTTCTCGACTTACCAAAGAGGGAGCAATGTATCATTTCATGTCTGGATATACCAGTAAATTGGCAGGAACTGAAAGAGGAATTAAAGAACCAAAATCTGTATTTTCTCAGTGTTTTGGAGCACCATTTATGCCTAGACCTGCTTCAGTTTATGCAAAATTACTTGGAGAAAAAATCAATCAGCACAATACCATAGTTTATCTCGTTAATACTGGATGGTCTGGCGGCCCATATGGTGTTGGAAAAAGAATTAAAATAAAATACAGTCGTGCAATGGTTACAGCTGCACTTTCAGGTGCACTTGATATTGTAAAATACAGACATGATGACTTGTTTAATCTAGATATTCCAACTGAAGTGGAAGGAGTACCTTCTGAAATTTTAGATCCAAAAAATACTTGGATTGACAAAGATTCCTATGACATGTCTGCAAGGAAATTAGCTCAAATGTTTGTTGAGAACTTTACGAAATTTGAAAATGTCTCAGCAGAAATAATTGAAGCTGGCCCTAAATACACACAATAGATTACTTTCTTTTAATTAATCCAAACACTGCTATTCCAATTAGAATTATGCTGATTATGGCAATTTGTTTTTCTGGGATGTCTATTTCGTTGATTATATTTTGATTTTCATCTAGTGAACTAATCTCTATTGTGCTAAATGCATTTGATGTGTTTCCATTGACTCTAATCTTGGCATCAATCCAATATTCTGAATTTTCATAAATTTCAATTGATGCTTTTTTGTCTGGTGTAGTAGTTGCTGTGTAGATGTTTCCATCTTTACTATTGATTACTGAAATTTTTGCAAAACTCCATTCTTCTGGATGATAAATATCAAAGTAAAGTTTCTGATTTTGTTGATTTATGGAAATTGAACCTGGTGTATAGTGTAGTAGAAATGGAATTGTGTATTGTATGTCTTCATGATTTACAAATAACTTTCCTTCATGATCTCCAAACTTTTCTTCACTCATACTCATTTTGATGTGTAGTGTGTCACCTTCTAGAATATGTGCAAATTTGATAAATTCTGGACCTTCAAATTTTATATCCAAATTATCCAAAGTCCCATCAAGTAATTTTAGTTCAAATTGTTGTTCTGCCACTGATTCATCTGATGACACATTTACCACAAAATTTGGTGGCATGATGATTAATTTTGCAGCAAAAGCATTCCCAATGTCTAATCTTCCGGCACCTGTTTCGTGGATGGAAAATTGTTGCCCATAGGCGTCCGAAACAGGCTGTACTGTGGTCAATAACAGAGATTTGATTTCATGGTGGTGAAGATCAGGGTTTTTTTGAAGTAATAATGCTGCTGCTCCACTCACATGAGGAGCGGCATAGCTTGTTCCACTGGTAAAGTTGTACCCTGCATTATTTTGTGTGGTGTTAATGTATGCTCCAGGTGCCACAATTTCTGGTTTAATGTAGAATGGTGAGACTGGCCCTCTAGAACTAAAATGTGCCACAAAATCTGGATTATAAAATAATTGTAAAACTCCTTGATTTTCATCTGTAATGGATTCTATAATTTCTAGTCCTTCATCTCTATCTATGGATACTACTGGAATTCGTGGGGTGTATCCTGATTCTATAAATTCATGAATTAATTCTCCCAAAAAAATCCCTGGACTGTTATTGTAAACAATTACTGCTTTAGCTCCTGCATTGGCAGCATTTTTTTCTTTAATTGAAAAATACAACAACTCTCCCTCAACATTACTTCCTCGCTCAACAATTACTATTGCATCCTTTACATCTAATCCTTGAAAATCTTCAATTTTTCCATAACCTGCAAAAATTATTTTCTCTCTGATTGGTTCTTCCAATTTTGTAGAGCCAACCATTGGAATTACCGTATATGGTTTTTCATCTATCTCAAATGTTGCAACCAAACTTGAAGTCAGATTGTTATATGTTGCACCGACTGTTACTGATCCAAAATTTTTTCCAGGACTGCCAATTGTTTTTAATCCTGGTCCGTCATTCCCAGCTGCAGTAACAACAAAGATTTCTTTTTCTAATGCCAAGTTTACTGCACGGTCAATTTTTGTATTTGTTTTGTTTACTCCTAAACTGATATTGATAACGTCTACATCATCCTCAATTGCTTTCTGAATTGCTCTTATGATAAGATCTGATGATACTCCTTCTCCGTTTTCTGAAACCTTGTAAGCTAAAATCTTTGCCTTTGGGGCAACCCCTGACTTTTCTCCATCTGCTGCAATTACTCCTGCAACCTGAGTGCCGTGACCATTTGTATCAAGTGGGGGGTGGCCCTCATTGATGAAATTGTAACCTCCAATTACTTTTCCATCTGGTCCCCATCCAAACAAATCTGGATGGTTATAGTCTACTCCAGTATCAATTACTGCAATCTTTATTCCCGTACCATCAATACCTTGGATTTTTGGAATATCAGCTCCAAGATATGGTACACTTCTATCTAGATACAATTCAGATTCGTTTTGCGTTTCTAACTGTACTAAAATCAAAATTCCTGAAAATATTAGCATTGAAGAAAGAATTAGTAATGATTTCACAAATTTTCTAACCGTTTTAACAAGTAAAAATGAATTGCTTAGTAAACCA
>DAOWGL010000043.1 GCA_030637455.1 Candidatus Nitrosopumilus sp.
ATTTCAGATATTGAATTTATTTTGACTGATAATGAAAGTGAAGCTTTTCTTTTAGAATCAAATATGATCAAAAAACATCGTCCAAGATTCAATATTGAATTAAAAGATCAACAAAGATACACATATCTTCGAATCTCTGATGAAAAATATCCTAGACTATTAGTAACAAGAAGGACTAGAGATGGACAATTTTTAGGTAAAGGGAAAACTTTCGGTCCGTTTACTCAAGGTAGCTCAAAATTACTTACGATTGGCACATTAAGAAAAGCATTTCAAATTAGAATTTGTAAAACTCTTCCAAAAAAAGTATGTCTGGAATATCATTTAGGAAACTGTGAAGGACCATGTGAATTTAAAGATGCACAAGAAAGATATCCGAAACATATTTCTGCATTAGAAGAAGTTCTCAAGGGTAAAAACCAGACCAAAATTTTTACAAAAAAATTAGAAGAAGAAATGCACCAAGCTGCAAAAATCCAACAATTTGAGCGTGCAAAAGACATACGTGACACTTTGATCCGGCTTGGGAGTCTTCAAACTAAACAAAAAATGGAATATGTCAAAAATTCTGATGAGGAGTATTTTGGAATTGGTATCAAAAAACAGACTGCTATAGTTATGAATTTTAGAATGATTAACGGTGTGATTAGAGATAGTGACAAATTCTATTTTGATCTAGTTGGAGATAATTCTTTTTCAAACTTTCTTTATCAGTATTATTCCACACATAAAATTCCAAAATTCATTCTTGTTAGTATACTTCCTGATAATCAGAAATTGTTAGAATCATTACTTTCAGGGCAAGCAGGCTTTACTGTAAAAATCCTGGCTCCAAATAAAGGAAAGAAAAGAGATATCATAAATTTGATCTTAAAAAATATTGAATTAATTTATTCAAAAGGGGGAGAACCCGGATTAGTTGAATTAAAAGAAATTCTAAATCTACCTGTAATTCCTAATATCATTGAATGTTTTGATATTTCAAATCATGGTACTGACTTTGCAGTAGGTTCAATGTCAAGATTTGTAGATGGAAAACCAAACAAATCAGGATATAGAAAATTCAAAATTAAAACGGTATCTGGAAGAGATGATTTTGCAATGATTGGAGAAATCATAAAAAGAAGATACTATAGATTACTTGAAGAGCATTCTGAACTTCCTGATCTAATCGTAATTGATGGCGGAAAAGGACAACTAAATGCAGCTATGAAATCTTTAGAATCTCTTGGATTGAAACTTTCATGTATTTCCTTGGCCAAAGAAAATGAAGAAGTCTATATTCCAAAAAATAAAAACCCCGTAGTAATTCCTAAAAACAAATCATCTTTGAAAATTTTACAGCATGCCCGAGATGAATCCCATAGATTTGGGGTAACATATAACAGAACCATTCAAAAAAATCAGATAAAATAAGAAAAAAGAAAAAAGTTTTGGTTAGTTCACTGAAATGCTACCGACCATCCAAGGATGAACCATACAGAAGTAATCGTAGTTGCCTGAATCATTAAAGGTAAATGCATAAACTGCATCTGCCATGACTAGACTACTATCAAATATACCGGATGGACCATCAGCTGGACTGCCACCAGTTACTGTGTGTGCAGCTGTGTCTACGTTAATCCATTCTACTGTGTCTCCAGCATTGATTGTGATATCTGCTGGTAAGTAGCATGCATTACTTTCTTCACATCCTGGAACTGAAGTACCTGTTGGAATATCAACTGTGTGAGTTGTTGGTCCTGCTGGTTCTTCCATAGCTGGAATTGTCTCTTCCATAACTATTTCTTCACTAAGTTCTACAGTTTCTTCTTCTACAATCATAGCCTCTGTTTCTGTGAGGTCTAGTATTTTGTAATCAACTGTGAATTCAGTGGTTTTCATTGTGTGAACTGCTAAAGCATTGCCGGAAAATGCCCATTCACCTTTTGCATTCTTTGGATCAACAAATGTTAATTCAAAGATTGTATCACCGTCTGGAGTCCAAGTCTTTGCTGGTTTTTCATCAGCTCCGATTGGTCCTCTAAGTGTGACTAGTTGAATATTTTCAGATGCATCATAAATGAGTGTACCTGAATATACTTTGTCACTTGGTGCCAATAGTACTGCAAGTTGGTGTGTCTCATGACCTACACCTGGATCTGTATCAGATGTAGCTCGCTCATAACCTGATTTCAATGGTTTTACTTTTTCTTCCATTTCTGGTTCAACTGTTTTTGTTACAGTTGGAGCTGAGACAGTGGGACCGGCGTCTTGAGTTGCACCCATAGTGGCTGCAATTCCCAAGAATATAGCTGTAATTGCAATTGCCATTGCCATTCCAGCCTTGTCCATACTTGTCATAATTGATCCATGACTTTCTATATAGTAAATAAATCTAATCCTTGAAAATATGAATATTTTAAATTTTTTACAATTATCCTGGATTATTTTTTCAATTTATTAAAATAATCAAAAATATGATTTTTAAAATACCTTGTTTCTGATATTTTTGTAATTATTACAACATATCTGATTATCTTTTGAAAATTCCATAAGATCGCTCTAATTGAAGATGAAGTGTTGTCAATGTTAATGAACAAATCTTTTTTTACTAATCTAGTGCTAAGCATAATCACAAACTGCGATTGAGCTCTCACCAAGTAACTATCCGTTTTTGGTCTTAAGCTCTTTTGCTTCTAGTGTTTTATTTGCCAAGTTATCTTTTTGTTTAGTTAATTCAAATTGCACCTTCAACTTTCTTTGTATAGTTAATTGTTTGATGAATTTAATTCGATTTACAATAAATTCATCTTCTATTTTCAAGTCTGTACCTAACTGATCAAACATTGTTTTTTCATCTAACTTTATTTTAACAACATCTTCATTTTTTATTTTGAATACTCCTATTCCCCAAAATAACCCAATATGCAATGCCACATATTTTGATTGTAAATTTGAAATTTTATTTTTGTAAATATCTACATGTTCTCTATTTTGCTCAATGTTTGAATTATTTGTTTGTATTATCCAGGCAATTTTTTTTGCATTTCCATCTGAATAAAAAACATGGTCCAATTGTCAACCAAAAAGTGGTCTTTTGTTAATATATTTTGAATCCCCTACTTATGATCATAGATTGAAAGGTGTACATATGCTTGAATCTCACGCCTTCTTCTCAAAAATGGTGGATGAGTTAGTCGAATTCTCAGAATATGATCCAGAATTAGCAGATGGAATCAAGTGGCTTGATGATCAGGCTCAGAAAAAAGGTATCACATTCTATGATATGGTTTTTGAAGTATTGTACAAACATGATGTCAATTCAAAAGCTAAAGATTGGTTAAGCACAAGAAACTAATTTTATTTTCTCAAGTCTAATGTTTGATATTCACAACCTTGAGGTCCGCAATATTTTCCAACATATGTGGCCTTTGGCCTATACAATGCTGTTTTAGGTGCAGCTTCTGCAAATTTTTCTTCAATGATATGTGCAGCCCATCCTACAACTCTTGAAATTGCAAAGATTGGAGTGTTGAGGTCCATTGGAATTTTTAACATATAATATAATGATGCACTGTACAGGTCTACATTTGGATAAATATCTCGATCTTTTTGGGCTTTCATTTCAGAAATAGTTGTAGTTTCTACTTTTTCTGTAATGTCAAACCATGGGTCTTTAGTTTTCTCTGCCAATTTTCTAGAGAGTTCTTTTAGCACCTGTGCTCTTGGATCATACGTTTTGTACACTGCATGACCCATTCCCATAATCTTATCTTTTGCCTCCATTTTTCCCTTAATCCATCCTTCTACCTTGTCTACTTTTGCAATTTCTAAGAGCATTTTCATTACTTCTGTATTTGCCCCTCCATGTAGTTCTCCACTTAGTGCTCCAATTGCAGCACTTGATGCTGAATACATGTGTGCCCTAGTTGAGGCAACTTGTCTGGCTGTAAAAGTAGATGCGTTGAATGTATGATCTGCATGAAGAATTAAACAGACATCAAATATTTTTTCAACTTCCTCGTCTGGCTTTTCTCCAAACATCATGTATAGGAAATTTGCAGCGTGGCTAAGTGATGAATCAGGTTCTACTGGTTCTAATCCATTTCTTATTCTATGCCAACTGGCAACAATGGTGGGAACTTTTGCAATGAGATTTATCGCTTTATCATAACTGGCATCTTTGTTTGAAAATTCTTCATCATAGTAACCTGCAAGTGCAGATACAAATGCCTGAAGCATGTCCATCGGATCTGCATCTTTTCTCCAATTGCCCATGTTTTTTTGCATTTGTTTTGGAATGTACCTTGCTTCAATTAATTTTGCATTAAATTCGTCTAATTCTTGCTTAGTTGGCAATTTATCGTAAAGTAAGAGATATGCTGTTTCTTCAAATGTTGAATTTTTTGTAAGATCTAAAATGTCAAATCCACGATAAATGAGCTTGCCTTTCTCCCCATCTATGTTAGAAATTTTGGTATCTGCAACTTCAATTCCTCGCAGACCGATGTTCTTTGTCTCCATACTGAGCCTACTGGAAATCTTTTATTATATTTTATCTAAAATCATGTCTATGAAGTTTAGTAATTAGTCTAATATGGCAACTTTTGGTCATAAATGATAATTTTTAATCAAAACTTAATGACTCCTAAAGAGCGAGAACATTTGAAAAAATTAGATGACTTGGTACTAAATGCTTCATCTGAAGAACTTAAAAAAATTCAAGAAATTGATAATCAAACCCAGATGGAAGGGCTATCCCTATACGATGTATATCTTGATTCAAGTTCATTGGTAAATCAAAATATCAAAAAGCCTTTTAGAAAATCTTAATTTTACATTCTTCATTTAAATGAGGGTTTGTGATTTTTGAATCTGTATTGGTATCCTCTAAAACCAAAAAAACAGCAGCTAAAAAAATAACCAAAAAAACAGCAGCTAAAAAAATAACCAAAAAAACAACAGCTAAAAAAATAACCAAAAAAACAGCAGCTAAAAAAATAACCAAAAAAACAGCAGCTAAAAAAATAACCAAAAAAATAATATCTAAAAAAACAAGTGCATCTAAGCGTACTAAAGTAATTTGTATTTCACACAAGGAAGATTGTGATGGCATTAGTTCTGCAGCATTAATTCGTCAAGCTTTTGGCGGAGATGCCATGTTAGTTGATTATCCTGGGCAAATGGAAGCATTAAACCAAGTAGTTTCAGATGAAAAATTAAAGTCATTATTTATTTGTGATTTAGGATTAAGCAAAAAAACACAAGATGAATTTATAGATATTATGACAAGATTAAGAAAAAATAAAGTTTCAGTTACTTACATTGACCATCATGATATTGATCCTAATGTTGTAAAGGCATTAAACAAAATCAAAGTAAAGGTAATTCATGATATCAATGAATGTACTGCAGTTCTAACTTATACTGCATTCAAATCAAAACTTAATGATCATGCATCATTTGTAGCAGCATGCGCTGCTATCACTGATTACATGGAAGCCCGACCACTTGGTGCAAAATTATTACAAATCTATGACCGACAATTTGCATTGATCAGTGCAACTGTAATGACTTACAATATTGTGGGACGTCAAAGAGAACCTGATTATTTACAATATTTAGTTGAAGAATTAGCCGACTCTAAATTCCCACATGATATTCCAAACACCTATGAATTTGCACAAATCCAAGTAGAAAAACTATCTCAGATGATTGCAAAAGTAAAGGTGGGATTGAAAACAATGACTAATCTTGGCCATATGGAAATTTTAGATGCTGGTGCAAGTGGTGCAGTCAATTTTGTAATGGGATTATCTGGAAAAGATGTAGGTGTTGCATACAAAGAACGAGTTGATCATGGCATTTATGCTGTTTCAGTTAGAGGCTCAAAGGACTGTAAGGTTCACTTGGGCAAAATTGTAAATCATTTAGCAACTAGTCTTGGTGGTTCTGGTGGTGGCCATGATAAAGCATGTGGCGCTGTAGTTCCAAAACCCAAAATAAAAAAATTCATCACAGAATTAAATAAAAAAATAAAATAATTACTGTAAGAATCTAGGAATTCTTTTTACTAGATGTGAAATTGATATTCTTCCTGGACCTGCAACAATTATTGCAAGAACTACTGCCAGCATTACTAAATCCCATTCCCATCCTCCTTTAGAGACAAAAAATCCATTTTCCCACCTGATGTGAAATATTGCACCAAGTAAAATTACTGCAAATATTGAACCCGTGACTCTGGTCAGAACTCCAACAATTAACAAAATCCCTCCAATGAATTCTGCTAATGCAATTGGTAATTGCATTTCAGGTGGCATTCCAATACTGGTTAACCATTCCTGCCAACTGGGATCAAATTTTTTCAAACTATGAACTATGAATATGACCCCAATTGATGCTCTGAGTCCCCAATGAGTAATATCATGTAATGCATTCTCTTTTAGGTTCGCTTCTGTATTCATGGTTGAATCTTTTGGAAATTTGTTAAAAGGGTTTGTCCAAATCAAATTGGAATAATTGTTTAATATTTTACTGTTCAAAATTATTCAAAATTGAATCTCAAAGTTATCGTTCCAATTATGATTGCAGGTGTGGCATTAACTGCTTTGTCTATTTTGTATGGTGGTGAATCTGTTCCTCAAACCACTTTTACTGGTGAATCTAATATGCCCTCAGAACTTACAATGATGGAGACTGATGGTGTAAAACATCTGATTCCACTTGATAGAATAAAAGGTGGCGGCCCTCCAAAGGATGGGATCCCATCCATTGACAATCCAGTATTTGCAGATGTGCAAAGTTCCCAGTTCATGTCTGATTCTGACACTGTAATCGGGTTGGAAATTAATGGTGAAGCAAAAGCATATCCTATTTTCATTTTAGTTTGGCATGAAATTGTTAATGACAAAGTGGGTGACACTCCTGTTTCAGTCACTTATTGTCCTCTATGTTATACAAATCAAGTCTTTGAGCGAATCATTGATGGACAAGAAGTAGAATTTGGAACTTCTGGAAAATTATACAACAGTAATTTGTTGATGTATGATAGATACACTGAATCCTATTGGAGTCAGGCCCTTGGAATTGCAGTAAAAGGTGAATTAACTGGATATGAATTAAATTTAATTCCATTTGATGTGATAACTTGGGGTGATTGGAAGAAACTTCATCCTGATACTTTGGTGTTAACTACTGACACTGGTTACATCCGCTCATATGCTACTGATCCTTATGGAAACTATTACACTGAACCACGAATAATGTTTCCAGTAGAATATAGTGATGATAGACTATTTCCAAAAGAAATAATCATCGGATTTAATCAAGATGATATTTACAAAGCTTACAAACAAAATGATATTGAATCTGAAATTTTAATTAATGATTCTATTGGTGATACTCCTGTAATGTTAGTATCATTGTTTTCTGAAAACTCTCGTGCATTTGAGAGAACCGTAAATGGTAATACATTAGACTTTGTGTATAACGACGGAAAAATTCTAGATGTGCAAACAAATTCTGAGTGGAACTATGATGGATTATCTATATCTGGTGAGAATAATGGAATCCAGTTAGAACGAATGCCAATTGAACCTGGATTTTGGTTTGAATGGGTAGCATTTCATCCTCAAACTCTAGTTTATGAGGTGTATGATGAAGCCCGTTAGAAAGGCAACACTTGTTGGTATAATCACAGTTGCAGTGTATCTTTCTGTAGTTGTAATTACGACTCCTGCATTGGAGCCTCTAGATGCAATTAGTGCTGCATTTCAACTAAACGCCATAGTGATAATTGGAATGGGAATTGGAATTGGATTGCAAGTGTTTCTTTCAGAGAAAAGTAAGACTTTGGGCTGTAAACTCGATGTAAAGAAAAAAGCATTTGGTGGAAACGCTGGAAGTACTACTGCTACCTCTTTTTTCTCATTTTTTTCTTTGGTCCCTCTTGGTTGTTGTGGTTGGTGGCTCTATGCCTTGTCTTTACTTCCTGGTATTGTAGGAACTGGGGTGTCTGCTGTTTTGATAGAATACAGTCAAGTTTTAGCTTATTTAGGACTGGTAATCATTTTTGGATTTGCAGGATTGACTGCTTACAAATTAAAACAAGAACAAAAATTACAAAAAATTGGTTGATTTATTTTTCATCTGGGATATTTGTAATGGATTGAATTCTATGAATACATGGAAATCTTCTTAACCTTAAATTTTTTTATCTGTATTTTTTCTTTTTCTTATAATTTTCTTAATCTGCCTGTACCCTAATACTGGTAGTATACAATAAACACAACCTATCTTTGAAATTGAACAACAGCATAGGCATTCACATTTGCCTTTTTCATGATTACATTCTGGGCAATTCATATTTTTTACTCCTAGCTTTAGTTCTAAGTCTTGTTTTACAACATGGACATGTATTTTCTTCAGTAAATAAAAACAATGCACACAGTGAACACCATTTCTGTCCAATTTTATATCGTAAATTATTTGTAAACGAAATTGATTTTTGACGTTCACATAACCCTTTACACACCTGTGCCATGAACATGTCAGTGCAAAAATCTATTTAAGAAAATTTCCAAATTGATTATTCTGAAAACTCTACAATTGCATCTATTTCAGTCATGGAATTTAATGGCAAACAAGCTACTCCCATTGCAATTCTGGAATGTTTTCCTTTCTCACCAAAGATTTCAAAAAACAAATCAGAAGCTGCATTGATTACTTTTGGATGTTGATAAAATTCTACATCAGAATTTACAAATCCGGATAATCTAACTATTCTAGTTACTCTATCTAGATTCCCTAACTCTCTTTTCATTTGAGCAAGAAGGTTAATTGCACACATTCTTGCTGATTTTTGAGCCATCTCTAAGTTGTCATCTGTGACTTTACCTGTAAAGAGCACTTTGCCATCTTCCATTGGTATTTGTCCTGAAATGAATAACAGATTACCTGTTTTTACTGCAGGAACATATGATCCTGCAGGTGTGGGTGGATTTGGAAGTTTAACTCCGATGGATTCAAGTTTTTCTTCAATCATAATTATGATGCTTGATTTTGGTCTGATTTTAGTATTTAGAATTTATTTCATCGGTTTTTTTGATTCAAAATGATTCGAAGATATTGTATATGTGAAAAATTTACGATTAATTGTCACTAGAGGCGTTTTATGATGAGGATCTAGTAAATGTCTCTGGTGACGTTTGAAAATTTATTTTAGATTTTTAGATATCCTGCTTTTGGAATTTTGCCTGTAAAGTCCCGTTGTAATACTATTCTTTCTTGAGTTTTTCTGCCTTCAAGTAATTTAAGATTTATTTCCTCCATGAATTCATTAATTTGCTTAAAACATTTTGTTAATTCTTTTTTCAATCCAGAATCTTCACTGTTTTCTTTAGTCCATAGAATTGATGATGCTAATTCAAACATACCTGTCATGTTGACCAGTAATGATTCATATTCTATTTTTGTATATTTGCTAAATTTGTATGCACTGAGATCTTTTGAAATGTCTAAAAATATTTTTTTATCCTTTAAATTTTTAATTGCAGAATTTATTTTAGATTCATATGTAAAAATATTGTTATTTACAAAACCAATGTGCTCTTCAAGTGAATAATGATAATATTTTACATAATATGCATTATCTTTGTAACCATGTTTTTTAATGTGACCTAATACTTCCATTTTTTTTAAAATCTCTTTAAGCTTACTTTTTTTGAATCTTTTTTTATTATTTAGGCAAGTTTGCCATAAATCTCCAACATAATTATTTTTATCATTCATGCATTCTAAAATATATTCAATTGAAATGGTTTGCATGGTCTATCTCTTTATTGGAATTATTTATTGGTGCTGACTGAAATTTTGTGTCTCATAAAGCCTATTGATTACAACATGGTATGAAAACTAAGCATTTTGTACATCTTTCTTACCTACTATTGTAATGAATGTTAGTTTCTAATTCATAATTGTAATGTTGTATCATGATGAAGAATTAGATGAGGAAGAATTGAACAAATGCTTTGCAAAATTTGATTCTAAGACTATTGAACTAATTCTGCAAGAATACAAAGATGATTGATAGTGAAAAATTAGCAAATACTGTATCTGCATTTATTGAGAAAAACCTGCTAGGGAATGCTCCTTTTCAAAGCACTTCAGAATTTATTTCTTATATTGCCTATAAAGAATCTCAGAAAAAATCCAATACTAATTCAAAACTATCTGAATAGTTTTTTCTAATTTTTAGTTATTTTGATATGGACTTTTTCGCCTTTGTTTGAATTATTTTGATATACTGTTCTTGTTTTGTACCCTTGTTTTTGAAGACATCCGTCTAAAATTGACACCCATGGTAATGAATGCCCGCTGTTTAATTTTGATTCAATTGTGATATTTTTGGTATTTGCCTCAAAATTAACATGACCTGAACATGTGATTTGCATTATTGCATCTATAATTTCAATCACATCGTCTAGTGTTTTTGATTTTAAAGAAACTCCGTTCTTCTCCAAAAGTTTGAACATGTCTGCTTCAGGTTTTTTAGATACCATTGTAGAATTTAGTAAATATGGTAAACCTGCTTCATTAACAATTTTAATAATTTTGTAAATCTCTTGTGCTTCTATTTTTGTCATGTCCCCCAATGCTTTAGTCTTAATTGCATTTTTCCAAATATTTGAAAATACTTTTTCTTGATTTAGTCCTAAAATGTCTGTGGATGAAAAGATTGCTCCTTTACCGTTACTGTTATCTATCAATAGCAATTCTGTTTCATCAAAAATGAAGCAGTTTTGTGTAATGTCTGATGCTCTAATTTCAACTCCGTCTGGGATTACTCTGAATGATTCAGAGCAAATTTGAGATGGTGCTACTAGAACTTTAACATCTAGATTTCTACGTAATACTGATAATAATTGTTCTTTACACTCATCTAGTAATCCAAAACCCCACTGGTCTGTCATTATTTTAATTGATGATTTTGAACCTTCAATCATGATTTGTAATTGTGCTAAAACATTATTTGCGCTAAGATGAAAATATCTTTTTTCCTCTGATCCTCTTGATTTTCTACTTTCCTCACTTGCTTTCTTCAAATTTGAAACTAGTGTATTCATTGCATTTACCTTGTTGATTTGTTCATGAATTATTCCATCAAATGCATCTTCTGGTGCAATTGCCGTACACATTATTGGCTTACTTTTTGAAATTATCACTAGTTTTTTATTTTCTAATTTTAATAAAGTTGGGTAAACTTTTGTTCTTGGAATTTCTGAATAATATGCTAGTTCACTTGC
>DAOWGL010000003.1 GCA_030637455.1 Candidatus Nitrosopumilus sp.
CAATAATTGGTAAAATCAAGGCAGGTAATCCTAATCCCATACCTCTAGTTTTATGATCAAATGGAATGAAACCTTCTCCACTATCAGTACTATAACCTACTACTACATCCATCCCATAAACTACCAATAATGCAATTGCAATTCCAGTAATGATTAATGCAGGGGTTAAAGCCATACCCAAATTCCCTTTCATCAATTAATAAATCTAATTAGAAGATTTGACAACTGTTTTTGGCAATAGGGATTGGAGTTTCTTCAAAAGATCATCAATTGATTCACTATCTACTCCAATGATGTTTAGATGACCCAGTTTTCGTAAATGTTTTGAAATTTTCTTACCATACATTTTCAAAAATACCCCTGATTCAGATATCTCCAGTGGCAGATATTCTCCTGTAAATCTATGATCTCCCAAAATGTTGTACATGACAGAATTATGTTTTAATTTGGTACTTCCCAATTCCAAACCCAGAATGGCTCTTAGATGTTGTTCAAATTGAGATGTTTCACTAGATTGTAATGTGTGATGTCCTGAATTATGAACTCTTGGAGCAATTTCATTAATTACAACACTTTCATCATTAGTAACAAACATCTCTATTCCAAATATTCCTGCACCTTTTAGAACAGACATTGTTTTTTCAGCTATTTCTTCTGCTTTATCTGAAATATTTTTAGAAACTCTGGCAGGAGCTATAGTTTCTCTCAAAATATTTTCTTTATGGATATTTTCAACTAGGGGATATGTTTTGATTTGTCCTTTTGTGTTTCTTGATGCAATTACAGAAACTTCCATTGTAAATGGTACAAATTTTTCTAAAAGTAGTGGTTGTCCTTTGAAATAATCATATGCTGTTTGAATATTTTCTTCAGAATCAATTTTAAAATTTCCTCGCCCATCATATGCATCTCTACGTGCTTTTAGCATGGCAGGAATGCCAAATTGTTTTAAACCTGTTTTAAGATCTTTGATATTTTTTATTTCAATAAATTCAGGAACTGGAATGTTATTTTCCCGCAGAAATGATTTTTGTAAAAATTTATCTTGAATTATTTTTAATGTGTCAGGAGATGGATTAATTTCAGCTTTGTCTTCTACAGATTTTAAAACGTCACTATCTCCTGATTCAATTTCATAGGTAATGATATCACACTTTGTTGCCAAATCAATAATGGCATCGCGGTCTTTAAAATCGGCAATAATTTGTGTAGCTCCAACCTGTGCTGCAGGACAATTTTCAGTAGGATCTAACACAATAATTTCAGATATCTCATCAGGCATTTTTTTGGCAGCTTCTGCAATCATCATTCCTAATTGACCGCCACCAATTAATCCGAGAATTTTCCCCATTACCAAAAGGATATTTTTCGATTAAAAAAATCTAATGTAGATATTCAAAATATATCTAATTTTTGTAATAGAATTGTTAATTACTCTCTAGTTTTTCCTATTATCATGGCTTATTCTAAAAAACCCCTTGTTGGAATTATTATGGGATCAAGTTCGGATAGTAGAATTATGCAAGGTGCATCAGAAATTTTAGATGAGTATAAAATTAAACATGAAGATCAAATAGTATCTGCACATAGGACTCCTGCAAGATTGGCAGAATATGCCAAACATGCAGAAAAAATGGGATTTAAAATCATTATTGCAGGTGCCGGTGGAGCTGCACATTTACCTGGAATGATTGCGTCCCACACAACAATACCTGTAATTGGAGTACCAATTCTTGTTTACAATGACAAGCATCACAAAAAAACAGATACTGGAAAATTTTCTGCATTTGGCGGTTTAGATTCATTATTATCCATAACTGAAATGCCTTCGGGTTCCCCCGTAGTTGCAGTTGGAATAAACAAAGCAGGTAATGCTGGAATATATGCCATGAAAATGCTTGCAAACGAATTTCCCGATTTGAAAAATAAATTAAAACAACACAAATCAAATCAACATGATTCTGTTATGAAAGAATCAGATCAATTAAAGAAACAAGGTCTTTCAAAATTTGCAAAGAAAAAATTCAAGTAATCTAAGTCAATAAAGTGAATTGAATATTTTTCTTCTTTAATGAATCAATTAACAATTGAGCTTGTTCTTTTCCTTGTGTTTCTAGACTTAATGTAACTCCTGCAGAACCTGCATTGACATCCGAACTTAGTCTGTCATGTACAACTTCTATGATGTTGGCATTGGCTAGGGATATCTCATCGATAATGTCTTTGAACGCACCAGGTCTGTCAGGCAATAATACTGAGATTTTGAGCAATCTCCCCATTGTGGCTAACCCTTTGTCTACAATTTGACCTAAAAGATACATGTCCACATTTCCCCCAGCCAGAACAGCTACAACTTTCTTTCCTACTGCTGGTTTTTTTGAAATCAAATATGCTAAACTTGCAGCACCTGCAGGTTCCACTACGAATTTCATTCTCTCCATTAGTAGAAACATTGCTTTTGTGATTTCTACATCATCTACTAGAACTATTTCATCTATGAGTTCTTTGATAATTGTAAATGTCAGTTGTCCTGGGACTTTAACAGAAATACCATCAGCTATTGTTCTTTCTCCCCCACTAGAAGTGATAGACCCTTGTTTTACTGAATCGTACATGGATGGAAATGATTTTGATTGCACACCAATTACTTTGATTTGTGGGTTTTTTTCTTTAATTGCAATTAAAGTGCCTGCAGCCAATCCACCACCACCTATAGGTACATAGATCTCATCTACATCTGGTAAATCCTCCAGTATCTCTAATCCGATTACTCCTTGTGCCGCAATTATTTGTGGATCATCAAATGCATGAATCATGGTAGCGCCCGTTTCTTTTGCTATTTCTTTTGCTTTCGTTGATGATTCATCATAGTTAACCCCCTCCAAGATTACCTTTGCACCATAACCTCTAGTTGCAGCTACTTTTGCAGGAGATGCATTTTTTGCCATAACAATGGTACATGGAATTTTTTCTAATGATGATGCAAATGCAACACCTTGTGCATGATTGCCTGCAGAAGCTGCAACCACACCATGTTTTTTTTCTTCATTTGATAATGATTTAATTTTAAAATAAGCTCCACGAATTTTAAATGAACCAGTTTTTTGTCTAAACTCTGCTTTTAGATATACATCGGATCCAGTCATCTCACTAAATGTGGGGGTGTGTATCAGGGGTGTTTTTTTTATTTCATTTCCTCTTAATGCGTCAGCTGCTAGTATGTCATCATATGTGGGATTCATTGGAAATCATGCTATTGATTTGGCGTATTTGTCTTCTTCTATCGAAAAATTATATTTTTAGTCAAATTTTATGCGTTAAATTTGAGGGAATGCCTAAATAGTAAAAAATTCTCGTTGAATGTATATCCGGTGGCCAAATCTCCCCTTTGAGATAGTATCTCATTTTTTGGTCACTTGGGTTTTATTATGATGAAATAATTGTTTCAAGTTCAGTCAATCGTTTTAGAATGTTTTCTTTTACAGAGTCTGACATTTTTCTAGGATCAAATACACCTTCACGATTACCGTTTTTAATAAATTCTAAATCTAGTGACAACAAACATCCTTCTTCACCTGAAACTAATCTAGGATCATCAATTAACACAGAAGATGTTTGATAAGTTTCAAGTAAAAGTGAATCTAGTTCTGAAAGCAATTTTGATTTTTTTTCAGATAATTCTTGAAAATCCACTCCTGCATCTTTTTGAATTTCAGCAAATACTTTTTCTCTAAATTCATCATTTTCATAAAATACTTCAAATAGTTTTTGATGATCAAAATCTTTGTATCCCATATCTTTTAATTTTTTTAAAACTAATTGATCACTGTTATCTGAAAGTTGTTCCTGTTCGGTTTTAGTTAAATCTACAATTTCTGCCAATTCTTTCTGACAATCAATTACTCTTTGATCTGGTTTGTAATATAACAATACATGAAACTGTAAGGATAGA
>DAOWGL010000192.1 GCA_030637455.1 Candidatus Nitrosopumilus sp.
GTATTACCTAAACTAACTAAAAGTAATGAAATTGAGAAAATTAAGAATAATTTATTCAATAATTTTTCCCACAAATTCTCACTTAAAAGCTAATTGTATTGATTTTTAACAAAGTCAGATAAATCAACAAACATGAAACCTGATGAAAAGATTCAGGCACATATAGTTTCAGTGTGGAGAGAATCTAAAAAATTCTTTTCAATTGGTGGAAAAGAAGGCATGTTGGTACTAACTGACAAACATTTGATGTATGTACATAAAACAGAATCTAAAATGAATTGGTGGAAAGCCATTACTCAAAGACAAGTAATCAATTTTATCAAATCAAAAAACACTATGATTCGCCATGATGGCTATAATGAAGAAGATTTGATGAATGATTGTGAAGATGAACGAAATACCGAATTAAGTTTTGATGATATTTCCAGTATTAGTTTTACAGAAAAAGATTGGGGAAGTTCATTACAGTTAGAGTTTCAAAAAGATGGAAAAGATGAGAAATTTCAGTATTCTATAGCCCAAGATTGGGTAAAATATCCTGCAAAAGAGCCTACAAAATACATGAAAGTTGATTGGGAGCCTTTTGTGCAATATATTAAAGACAGACAAAAATTTACAAAGTAAAATTGAGCAAAGTTTACGCTGTAGGTGTTGGTCCTGGATCTTCAAAATATGTTACAGGAATTGTAAAAGAAATAGTTCAGAATTGTGATGTAGTTATTGGTTACAAATACACTCTAAAAACAATTGAGGATTTGATTGTGGGTAAAGAAGTTTATGAAATCACTATGAATGACCAAGAAGATTCTTATCAAAAAATTCTTCCAGAACTTGGTGACAGAACACTAGTCATACCATTTACTGGTGATGTTAATTTTTCAGAATCTGAAGTTGTTGATAGATTAATAGAAATTTTTGGCGATGTTGAAATTGTTCCAGGAATTAGTTCAATACAAGTTGCTGCATCAAGAGCAAAAGTTCCTCTTGATAAATCCAAAGTAATTACAATGCATGTTACAACACCAATTGAAGATAAAAAATTAGAATTGCAAAAAGCATTGATTGATGGTTTTAGCGTGGTTTTAGTACCAAGACCTTGGCCCAAACAACCAGACAAGCATTTCATGCCTTCAGAAATTGCAGTTTATCTTCGAGAACATAATTTTGATACTGAAAAGATGAAAGTTCATGTTTATGAGGCAATTACTACTGAAAGCGAGACAAGTTTTGAAGGAACAGTAAAAGAATTGGAAGGAAAAGAATTTTCTGATTTATCTGTAATGGTGTTTAATCAAGTAAGCCTTGATTCATACATGAATTATAGATGGCAATGGGAAAATTAGTTTCCAGTATTTTGTCCTTCACCAAATATCAGACTATCTGAGGCTGGAAATACATAGGCTACAATTCCCATCCATTCGTAATCAGGATCATACAATCTGTAGAATCCTGAATCATCAAATGTTATTGTAGCTGATTCGCCAGGTAAGATTTCTCCTGTAGAAATTCTTCCATCTGCTGTGTATTTGATATAACGGTCAGAGTTTTCTTTACCACTCAAAACACTATGAGAAACTACATCATCATTTACAATAGTAATTGTAGAACCTGGTTCAACTGAAATTCTATCTAGTGAGAAATATCTTAATCTAAGTGCATCATTAGGATTTTGTTTTGAAGCAGCTTCAGATAGTATTTCACGACCACCTTGAACAGTTTGATCTTCTACAATTCCTTGAGATGATGAACCTCTAAGAATGTAAAGTATAGGATCATCTGATTCTGTAGTATCTTTAGAGACTGAATCAATTTTAATTAGATTAGATAATTTTGTGGTGTAAATTACTTTGTAAGTATCATCAGATGTTGTAATTCTACCTGTAAAACCATAAACTGATGCATCTTTACTTTCACTAACTAGTCTTCCAAAAAAACTAATCGATGTATCAAATCCACTTGAACTTTCAATATTTCCATTAATTCGAATGTATTTTCCTTCACGCAAAAATTTTCCTTTTAAATTAGAAATGATAAATTCTTCATCATCTAATGTGATAAAACCATCTTCTGTTAGAAAATTAATTGTACTTCCACGTTGATCTTGAGAAGACAAACCTAAGTCAATTTCAGATATTCTGATAATCTCTTCAGTTACTGCAAAGCCAGAACCTTCTAAAAGAAATGCTTGATTCTCAGAAATTTCAGCAAATGATTCATTTACAAAATAACCTGATGAAACTACAAGTAAAGCTAGTAGTGTAAGGGCTGCCTTCATGATCAATTTTAGTTTAATTTGGTTTATAATTTACTACTAAATTATTTTAGACTGAATAGGCAAATTCGTGGCTAAGCCTAGAAATTAGAATCCAGGCATGTCCATTAGCCCTTCTTGCTGAGCTAATTCTATCATATAGAATTCAAGATATCCTCCAGCTAAGAGAAGACTCACTACAATTCCAATCTCAATTAATGTTGGTTTGAGAAATTGAATCAAATTAATTTTTTTAATCACTGCTCTAATCAGAATAAAACTTCTGGAAATTCCAAAAGAGTATGCAGTTAATTCTATCAATCCAAATGGAGATAAGAAAAGAATTGAAAGTGGAGGAATTTCGGCAATTTGTGGTGCAGTTAGTGCTATTGAGGCAAAAGCAAATCCCGTAGACCAAGCAGAGAAAAGTCCCCACCCCACCCCAAATCCAGGAATGAACATTGGTAATGCAATAGTCAAGTTATGAGTAAAGATTCCAAACGCATCAATATCTAAAATAAGATCTTCAAATTCTGCCATGAAGGCATTTGCCTCTTCTTCACTAACATCAGACATTGAACCAATTTGATATGTTGCAGCAAAGAATCCAAGAAATGCAAAAAATGTAATTATTCTAATTTTATTCACATAGCCATACCTGACAAACAATATTTGA
>DAOWGL010000025.1 GCA_030637455.1 Candidatus Nitrosopumilus sp.
AATTGATGCCATGGTATTTGCAGTAAACATTCCTCCACATGATCCAGAACTAGGACATGCGGTATTTTCTATGTTTTTTAGCATCTCTAAAGAAATCTGGCCTGAATCATATGCGCCAACTGCTTCGTAAACATCAACGACTGTCAATTCTTTACCGTCTAGAATTCCTGGCATAATTGTTCCGCCATATACGAAGACTGATGGTAAATTTAATCTGGCCATTGCCATCATAGTGCCTGGTAAACTTTTATCACAACCTGCTATCCCTACGATTCCATCATATTGGTGTGCTCTGACCATTAATTCAATAGAGTCTGCAATAACTTCACGAGAAATCAAAGAAGATTTCATTCCTTCATGACCCATAGCAATTCCATCACTAACTGCAATTGTTGAGAATATTCTTGGAGTTGCCCCATTTTCTGCAACTCCTCTTTTTGCATCTTCAGCTAGTTTTGGTAATAATATGTTACAAGGAGTTGCCTCATTTCCTGTATGACAAACTCCGATGAATGGTTTACTGAGATCATTATCATCTAGTCCCATGGCCTTGTACATTGCCCTGTGAGGAGAACGCGCTGTTCCATCTACTACGTTTTTACTAGATATTTCCATAACATGTCGAATTTGGATTGCTATAATTTAGACTTTCGTCAGATTGTCAAGGATATCGTTTTACATGAAATTATGTTATTTTAGGCACAAATGTGCTTTGAAAACTTAATTCACATCTAAATAATATGAAATAGATTGGTTTGTTTTAGATGTGATGGAAAAGGTGAGTACAAGAATCAATTTGGCATCATGGAAAAATGTGAGTCCTGTCAAAAAATGAGTATGAGTTTTGATAAGGTACATGCTGAACCAGATTTAGATGAAGAAGGCTATTGAGAAATATTTCATAGAATACCTATACATATTTTGATAATATTTTCTAATTGAGTACTTTCATTGAGTTTAAATTGTAAATATTTTGAATATTTTCATGGAACAAAAAGCACTAGAATGTCCTGTTTGCAAAAGCAACAAAGCTGAGATTGCAGGAGATGATGTAAAATTAAGTGGACGATTTGAAGACAAAGAATTCCTTACAACTGAGTTGACTGTTTTACGATGTGTGCAATGTGGATTTTATATGTTCTTTGACAAAAATGCATCATCATTTACTACAAAGGATAAATCCTAGAAATTTTATTTTACTAATTCTTGATTGTCTAGTTGTAACAAGTATGCTTCTATTTCTTCAGGAGTTTCAGCACCGTATAACACTAACACTCTATCATCTTCCATGATTTCATATTCACTAATGTCTGGTACTTGTTCTCCGTTGATGAAAAATTTTAATTTATAATCTTCATTTGAACAGAATTGTTTTCCGTCTGAGAATATGTAACATTGATCATCAAGACCAATTGCTAGAGTTTCAAAGAGATACCCTAAATCAACTCCTGTTGCATGCTTGTGAATTGTAGTTCCATCTCTTCCCTCAAAATGAATCCAACTTGATTTGATTTGATATGCTGGACTTGAAAAATCAAATGTGTCGCCAAATATTTTTACTAAAAGTGCTGCATGTGAGTGCTCACTCCCTAACGCACCTGCATTATCTGGACCCCCTGGTGCTGTTTCAGTCATGGTTAGGAACAAGTAAGCTGAATATCCAACGATTACAGCAATTATAGCTAGAACTCCTATTGCGATGAGAGTTTCTTTTTTCTTTGCTGCAGAATGTTTTGAAGCGTAGTTTTCACGTTTTACTTCACGCTCTTTTCTTTCTTTTCGGCCCATAAGATAATTCAACACTAAAATTTACCCTAATTAACCATTCGCCACTTTATTTTTTCAAATTGAAGATGATTGCATTTTACCGTGATTTTGATTCTGAGACCTTTCTTGAAAAGAGTTAATGTTGATCGAGACTGTTTTTGACTAGACTCTTTGTAATGATATTACTACTAAAGTACATGTGAATTGCAAAGAGGGATTTATTCATGATTTTGTGTGGTTTGAGATACTATCCTCAAAAAGATGCATGCATTGTGGACAAGAAGAAAACTAGGCCTTTAGGATTTACTTTCTATAGTTAAGTTTTACACGCTCAAATGATATCTGTTTGAATTGAATAATAATAAATAAAATCACAAATTGCTGTTCTTTATGGGCTGTATTTTTTGTGATATTTTGGATGGAAAAAGAGATGGGCATTTTTTGTACGAGGACGAATCACATGTTTCATTTTTAGACAAATATCCCATTGATGTGGGACATAGTTTAGTAATCCCTAGAAAACATCATGAAAGAATTACTGATATGGATTCAAAAGATGTTGGAAATGTATTTGCAATAGTTCCTAAAATTGCAAAGGCAATTTTGGATGCTACCGGAGCTGATGCGTTTAGTCTTGGACAAAATAATGGACGGGCAGCAAAACAAATCATCCCTCATGTTCATATTCATATTATTCCACGATACAATAGTAAGGGTACAGTGTGGACTAAACGTCAGATTTCTACTGATGGTGAACTTTTAGAATTGGCAAAAAAAATTCGCAGTCTTATTTAGAATGACCTGGGTTATATCTCAAAACAGCTCCTACTTTTCCTAAACTTGAAAGCATATTTCCATGCTCTGCACTTCCAGAAATAACTTCCAACTGTGAACCCACTTTTGATGATAGAATTTCCAAGTAATCTACAATATCTTGTTCATTAACTTCTACCTCCATAGAATTACATCCTGGGCATGGTTTTGAAGAAAATTCCGTCTTTTTTGGAATTACTAATGGTCTTTCAACAATCTCTTCTTGGATGTGCTGACAACGCTTGCATTTCCCCTCAACTCTATGTAAATTCGTATTGTCTGTAATTAACAAAGTTTTAACCACATTATTTTTTAGATACTCAATTACTTCTTGTAATCCGTAAGAACCTTTTCCAGTATTTGTATTGATTTCTCTAAACAAATCCTCAACCATTTTCTTCTCTTCAACCAGTCTGAAATTTCCTAAAATATCTGCAGATTTTGCAAAAGCTTCTCTGATACCTTCAGCTCCTGCATACGATGAATCAATCGTATTGATGATATTATTTTGTAATCTGTATTCTAGATAATGCCCATTTATGAAATCCTCTTTTGTAGGACCGGGACCTGAAATGATTAATCCCTTTACTGGATAAATATCAATAAAATATTCTCTAGTAACTTGTGCAACTCTGTTGTAAA
>DAOWGL010000045.1 GCA_030637455.1 Candidatus Nitrosopumilus sp.
AAAAATGAGACAATTCTCTTAACTGTCATATTTTTTTATAAAAAATAATCCCTTAAACATTATCCGTTGACAAACCATCAATTTTTGTAATTAGGCAGGTTAATAGGCATATTTTAGGCACAATTATCCATGTCTTCTGACTCTCAGGAAATTAGACGTTCAATTTTAGCAAAATGGCATGAGACTCTTTCAAAACATGGAAATCTATTTTCGTCTGATTCTGTTAGTGGTAGTAGCCCTCCATCAGTTTTTGTTGGATCTCATAATTACCCTAAAGTTTTCGTAGGTCCAATGGTTCCGCCAATCCATGGTGACACTAGATTACTTGATAGTCCAGAACACTGGAAAGGAAAATCATTAGAGGATATTGTAAATTTTAGATTAAACTTGGTTCGTGGAATTCAAAAAGTTGGAATTGATCAAACAGACGGACGCTATATTGAAAATCTTCAGGAATTAACAATGTCCTCAAAACCCATTGACTCTGATTTAATATTCCAAAAGTCCACAACATCCAATATTTCTTTAGATGGTGAAAGTGCTCCATTTGGACCTATGGGGGAAATAAAATCTGCAAAATTTTCAGGAACAACTTCTGTGAAATCAATTGAAAAAACATACTATGATAAAGATTTGAAAGCACAAGATGCTGTTTTAAATTTATATAATTCTGGAATTGAAATTTCAAAAATTCAAAAATGTTTCAGCATTGGTATGTTGGGACAAAAAAGAAAACTTGTTCCTACAAAATGGAGTATTACTGCAACTGATGATATTATTTGTAAATCTCTCACTGAAGAAGTTTTAGATTTTAGTTTAATTGATTCATGTAAAATTTTCTCACATGAACATTTGGGAAATGTTTTCACCATAGTTCTTTTTCCACATAGATGGATTTATGAAATGATTGAAGCTTGGTATTCTAACGGTGTGATGGGATTTGGTTCTGATTACGAGGATGCACGTGGAATTGATCATCCGCCTGCAATAGCTGGGGCGTATTTTGCCGCAAAACTTGGTGTTTTGGAATATTTGACTAACATGAAAATTCAGGCAGGCGTTGTCATTTTACGAGAGATTAGGCCTGAATATGCAATTCCTGTAGGTGTATGGCAAGTTCGTGAAGGAATTCGTGAGGCTATGAAAAAAGTGCCTACAGTTGCTGATGATTTCAACCATGCTTTGTCTTTAGCATCTCAAAAAATGAGTATTAGTAAATCTGAATGGCTTGCACATGGTAATATCCTTGGATTAATTAGGCAAAAAGTTCTATCTGATTTTTTCTAATTTTATTGATCTACCCAAATAAGAGAGCATAAATTCTGGACTTTGTATTGAGAATTCCAGAACCTGAGTTTAGAGTTGAAGAACTAGGTGATTCTAGTGTAAATATTCAGGTGCTAGTATGGCATCCTAGAGATGATTGGAGTCAAGCTCAACCTCATCTACTTACTACAATAAAACGTGCATTGGACAAGTCAGGTATTGAAATCCCATTCCCACAAAGAGTGGTTTGGGAAGCAAAAGACTAGGTTGTTTTTTGAACTTGTTTTTTTTCTTGTCTTTTCTTTTTAATTAAACTAAACATTATCATTCCAACATTAATAATTGAAATAATTTCAATTAGATCAACTCCATACAAGAACCAATCAATTACTGGATGAACTCTTGATACAATTCCAGCTTCTAACATTATATCTGCATTCCATATCATATGTGGAACCTGAATGAATTGTATGATTGCAATTAAAACTACACTGCCTAATATTTTATTTTCATACCATTGCCAAAATTTATTCCACGCATTCATGTAATGCATTATTTTTTAATTCTATTAAACACCTCGAAAATTAGATTGTCCTAATTAGCCACTCCTAATTTTTTTAGGCATGGATAATGTTAGTGTAAACTAATCGGTGTAAAATATATTTTATTTTTCTGCTCTGATCATTTCTTTCCGCATCCAAATTGTTTTTTCTTTATGATCAATTAACTCAATATTCATTTCATTTAGTTTATCTCTGATTTTATCCGCATCTTCAAATTGTTTTCCATTTCTTGCTTTCTCTCTATCTATGATTAATTTGTCAATTTCTTCTTTTTGATTATCTGTTATCTCTGGAATTTTTAATCCTAGGATTTCTAACATTCTTTTTAGTTCTTCTTTAATTGTCTTGGAATTATTTAATCCGAGTTTTTCTTCAGCAGCTAATCTGTTTGTCTCTTTGGCTAACTGGAAAAATGCCGATAATGCCAAATGTGTGTTAAAGTCATCATTCAATGCAGTATCAAATTCCATGCCTATTTTGGTAACAAATTCATTAATTTCTTCACCCGTTTCATTATTGGCATGAATTAACTCATAATGACAAGTTTCTACTTGTCTCCATTTTGTAAGATTCTCTTTTAGTAATTCTTCAGAATAATCTATTGGTTTGGAATAATGTCCTGATAAACAGAATAATCTGATGATGTTTGGCCCCCAGTTTTCTAATACATGTTTGATTGATTTCACATTTCCAATTGATTTTGACATTTTCTCTCCATCTATTGTGACCATTCCAACATGCATCCAAATTTTTGCAAATTGAATACCTGTACAAGATTCAGATTGTGCAATTTCATTCTCATGATGCGGGAAAATCAAATCACGTCCTCCTCCATGAATATCAAAATTTTCTCCTAGATACTTTATACTCATGGCAGAACATTCGATATGCCATCCTGGTCTTCCTTTACCCCATGGACTTTCCCATGTGGGTTCTTTATCTGATAATTTCCATACTGCAAAATCTAGCGGATCTTTTTTTTCTTCATCAATTTCAATTCTAGATCCTGATTGAAGATCATCTATTTTCTTTTTAGATAACTTCCCATATTCTGGAAATTTTGAGACTGAAAAATAAACTCCATTTTTTGTTGTATATGCAATATCTTTTTCAATTAGTTTTTCAATAAATTTAATGATATCTTCAATGTGTTCAGTTGCTTTTGGATAGTTTGTTGCACGCTTTACATTTAGTCCATCAAAATCTGTAAAATAATTCTCAATGTATTTACTGCTAATTTCCTCTGCAGTTTTATTTTCTTTATTGGCACGATTAATGATTTTGTCATCTACATCTGTAAAGTTTTGAATAAATTCAATTCCTATTCCTTTACTTTCAAAATATTTCCTAAGAACATCAAAAACTATGATTGTTCTTGCATGGCCTATGTGAGATTCATCATAAACTGTAACTCCACAAAGGTAGATTTTGACTTTTTTTGAAATATCCACTTCTTGTTCTTCTTTGGATAGTGTGTCTAACAGTTTCATTTTATTCTCTATTTGGTTTTTGGGGGCTCAATCTTTTATGTTCACTGTTTATGTGTAATTGTTGAATTTTTTCTACGGTCTCTTTTGATATCTGTGTGTTTTGCTCTATTTCATCTATTGGTAATTTCTTCTCAATCATACAATACAAAATAGAATCTATTTCTTCATATGATATACCTAATTCATCTTCAGCTTCATGATCTTTCCAAAGATGAGGACTGCTTTTTTTGGCAATTATATTATCTGGAACTCCTAAATGTTTGGCAATTTCTCTTACTTGTAATTTGTAAAGAGAAACAATTGGTGTAATGTCTGATGCCCCATCCCCAAATTTTGTAAAATATCCGATATTGAATTCACTTTTATCACTTGATCCTAATACGAGATAATTTTTTAAATTTGCATAATAGTATAGCATGTTTGTTCTAACTCTTGCTCTGAGATTCCCTCTGGCTTTTTCATTTGGTTCTAAGTACATTGAATATTCGTTTATGATTGGTTTTATGTCGATTAACTTGTACTTTATTCCTGTTAACGCAATCATTTTGAGAGCATCATCTGTTTCTGATTTTGGAGTAATTGATGTGTCTGGCATGATTAATGCAAGCGTTTTTTCTTTTAGTTTCCTCTTGCAAATGTAAGCTATGACTGCTGAGTCTATTCCTCCACTCAATCCCAATATGACTCCCTTGGATCGTGTTTTGTCTATTTGTTCTTCTAGAAAATTCTCTGTTGTTTCAATAATTGTATCGTAATCTTGATTTTTTATCTCATCTATGATACTTTGATTCAACAATTCCTTTTGAGATTATGTGAGAATAAAACTTATGCCTTACATTGAATCTAAATTAGTTCATTTTGAACACACATTCAATACCCATTTTTGACTAATTTCTTTATACACAAAACCTATTTCTAAAACATGGCTTTTAGATACAATTCATCAGATTATCTAAAAATTGTTCAAGCCTTAACAGATTCAAACCAAGGGTTTTAAACTAAAATCTAGTCCCTGATATTTTGGACATGATTGTTTTTGCTTTGTCATTGCATAAATGCTGAAAATTCCTCCACATGGAACACCGATTTTGAATGATGTTGTATTTTTTTAAATTTACGGGATTTTTTTCAGTTTTATCAAATATCTATATAGATTCCATCATCTCTAGCTTGAACTGGATAAGTTTCAAGTTTTACATCTTTGAGATAATCTGTTAATTCTCCTGTTTTGATATTATAATGCCAAAAATGCAATGGACATTCTACAATATCTCCGTCTAATTTCCCTGGTGCAATTGAACCGTCTTGATGTACACAAAGATCATCCATTGCATGATATCCATCTTGATTAAAAACTGCAATTTGTTTACCGTCAACTTTGAAAGCTTTACCTTTACCTGCTGCTACTGCACCTTTATCTGCAATTTTCTTCCAAGTCAATAAATCTCTGATATCTTTGTCATTTATTTACATTCGCATGATAGAATTTTATAGTCTAGACATTGGTTTGATTTATTGAGTAAAGTAAAGTCTAGTCCAAAATTGATCAAAGAAGGTAAGTTATCTTATGAATGGGCTCGATCTCATATGCAAATCCTTGATAATACTATTAATCGATATAAAAAATCAAAACCTCTAAAGGGAATTACACTTGGATTTTGTCTTCACATTACTAAAGAAACATCCGTTTTACTAATGGGTGCCAAAGAATTGGGAGCTAAAGTTGCATGTTGTGGTGGAAACCCTCTAACAACACAAGATAATGTTGCTGCATTTTTGGCCTCTCAAGGAATCAATGTTTATTCATGGCATGGACAATCTGTCAAAGATTATGATTGGTGTATAGACCAAGTTCTAAAACACAAGCCAATAATTCTCACTGATGATGGTGCTGATATGAATATCAAAGCT
>DAOWGL010000125.1 GCA_030637455.1 Candidatus Nitrosopumilus sp.
ATACTTTAAGAGAATCTTGCTAAAGGAGAATTAACAAAAACTGGAAATTGCGTAAAGGAATTAGAGATCTAACAATTTATCGGAATGTTTGAATTTTTACAGATCGTCATATACATTCCGAATCCGATAATGATTGCAGCAAAAGCAGCTAATGGGACTAGAAGAAAGAAATTAGTTTTACGACCCATGACAACTTTCAACGTATTAACTATAAAATTGTGACAGTATTACTCAACAGTAATAGTAAATGTTCCAACAGTTTTTGGATCTTGTAACTGAGTCACCATACTACGAGGTAACAAATCAGATGCCTTGTCACATTTTACACCAAGAGTTCTCGGACAAATAAAATCACTTTTTCTAATAACAATATCGTCTGTATGAGTTAAGATAAGATCAGGATGGCCTTTTCCCTCAATAACAAAATTATCAGGACCTACTTTGATTGAAAAAGTTACTTTGGACTCTGGGCTTTTGAGTTTATTTTTTAATTCTTCAGGCAAGTCAGCACAGCTGTATTTTGCATTTACACCAACTATGCAATCCCCTCGCGGTGTCAAATGGGGTTCTTTGGTAATTTCTATGGTTTTTTGATGATTAGAACGAATATTTTCATGACCTGAAAATTCAATTTCAAACTTCATGAATTGGAATATGTTTGTCTTCAAATAAACTTAGATTTTAAAAATGAACTATTTTAATACCAAAGTTTTACACATAAAATATGAATAGTAAAACAATTTTTCTTTTAATTCCATTAATTTTTTCAATAGGAATCATCCCATTAGTAGATGGTTCAAATGATCAAATCTGTATTGATAAAGTTTGGATCGAAAATACCAAAGGTAAAATCGCTTGTGTTACACAATCAACTGCAGACAAACTTGTAGAACGTGGATGGGGAACTATGTTAGAAGATTCAAAATCCACAGTTAAGGGATGTACGAAAGACTACAGACCAGTGTGTGGGATAGATGGGAAAACATATGGAAACATGTGTGTGTTAGAATCATTTGAAATGGATTTTAAATATGAAGGAGAATGTTCAGACATAGGAATAGAAACCATAGAAACAAGAAGTGGAACTATAGTAATTGATCATGATTATCTTACACCAGACTCTTCAAAACTTCTTTCAGATGAATTATTTTTCCAACGAGCAGTTCAAGTTTACCATCTAGCACTTCCTGCAGTCAGTGGCGCAGGAATTTTTTATGAACAAGCAAAAGTTGGTGGAGAGTCTGGAGACATTTTGTACTGGTCTGACTTTATGAATTCAGAAATTGAACTTCTTACTGGTAATACTTCTGTATTGTACTTTATGTCACTACAAGATCTTTCTAATGGTCCAATTATTGTTCATGTCCCAGAAGGAAATCTCCAGGGTCATGCAGACAACATTAACCAACAAGTAATGACAGATTGGGGAATAGTAGGACCTAACGAAGGACAAGAAGCATTATTTTTATTTCTACCACCAAATTATGATGATGAAATCCCAGTCGAGTTTAATGGAGGGAATGGAAATAATTTTGTAATACAATCAGACTCAATGCAGTTCATTGCTATGGGCAGAGCTTTTGTAAATGCACCAGACATGGATGCAGCTGAAGAATTAATTAAAAAAATAAACATCTATTCTGTATCTGAAATTAATAATCCTACACAAGTAAAATTTATTGACGTTGCAGGGGAATCTTTAAAGTTATCATATCCCACAACAGATGGTTTTTGGGAATTCTTACATGAAGTTTATTCTAAAGAAATTATAGTTAGACCTGAAGATAAGAATCTAATTGGATTAATGCATACAATAGGAATTGTTCCAGGAGAACCATTCCAACCAGATAAAGATTCTAAAAAATTATTAGATAAAGCTGCAGTTGTTGCAAATTTGATGGCAAGAAACATTGCATATGATTCTCCCGTCAAAGAACCATACCTTTACTGGCCAGATAAAAATTGGGAATTAGCATTTCAGACTAAAAATCCTAGACATGAAGATGAAAGAGGAATAACACAGATTGAACCAAGAATGTCTTTCATGTATCAAGCCATCACGACTGCAGATGCAATGGTTCTTGAACTTGTAGGAAAGGGTTCAAAATATGTTGGAACTTATAGAGATTCAGATTATAATTTTCTAATTGGTTCTAATACATATCACTTGAACATACCGGCAAATGTACCTGCAGAAAACTTTTGGTCAATTGTAGTGTATGATGCAGAAACTCGTTCAATGATCAATAATGGCATTCAGCCATTACCTGCAATAAGATCATTAGATGATGAAAAATTATTAGAAAACGAAGATGGCTCTTATGATGTGTACTTTGGACCAGAAGCACCAGAAGGTTATGAAAACAACTGGGTGAAGACTAACGAAGGTGACGGATTCTTCGTATACATTAGATTCTACTCTCCAACTGAAGCATACTATGACAAGAGTTGGCAATTACCGATGATACAAAAAATAGAATAGGCTCCGATCAAAATAGTATTTACTCTCAATAATGGGCATGGTTTAAATTGTATAATCAAAGCATTGCAATCAAATGCTTCCTGCACAACAAGGTTACGATAGAGCTATTACAGTATTCTCACCAGATGGTAGACTATACCAAGTTGAATATGCTATTGAAACTGTAAGAAGAGGAACAATTGCTGTCGGCGTAAAATGCAAAGACGGTATTGTTATCGCAGTAGAAGAAAAACCAAGAAAATTACAAATATCAGAAACCGCTCAAAAGATTTTCCAAATTGATGATCATGTAGGAGTTGCAGCAGCAGGATACATTCCAGATGCTAGAAGTCAAGTAGACAATGCAAGATTCTTTTCACAAAGTAACAAGATGATTTATGATGAACCAGTTGAAGTTGAAACGATTGCCAAACATTTAGCTGATCAATGTCAACAATATACACAATATGCAGGTGTAAGACCATACGGTGTTGCACTAATTCTAGGTGGAGTTGTAAACAACACACCACAATTGTATCTAACAGATCCTAGTGGAACATACATCTCTTATGATGCAATAGCAATTGGCTCTGGCTCTGATCAAGTTACAGACTTTTTAGAGAAAACATACAAAGAAGATCTTTCACTTGATGATGCTGCAATATTAGCTTCTGCAGGAATTTATCTTTCAAGTGAAGATAAAGAAGGAACAAGTCACATCAGAATGGCAGTCATCAAAAAAGAAACAGGATTGTATGAATTAGTATCAGATGAGCAAATTACAAAATATGCAACTGATGCTAAAACAAAATATCCACACGAGCAAAAATAATTATTCCAAGTACTGGAGAGATTAAATTACATTGAAATTATCTGTTGCAATTCCCGAGTCTGCATTATCAGATGAATCCCTTAAAATTGATAAAACTAGAAAAATTTCTATCTTAGCAAGAGCTTGTGCAATTTTTAAAATTGATACAATCTACATCTATCAAGAAGGAAACAAAAAAACAGACCCCGGATTAATGACAATGATTCTAAGGTATTTAGAAACACCACAATTTTTGAGAAGACGATTATTTCCAAAGATGAATGATTTAAAATTTGCAGGAGTTTTACAACCATTAAAAATTCCAAGTCACAATACACCAGTAAACTCTAAAAAAATTAAAGCCGGAGACATTAGAGAAGGGATTGTAGTAAGTTCAAAGGGAGAAAAATATGTAGATGTTGGAATTAACCAATTGATTCGATATTATGGTAACAACACTACAAATGGAAAAAGAGTGACAGTCAGATTCAAAGAAGGGTACCCTAAACTATCAATCAAAGATATCGATAAAAGTGAAGTTCCAGAGTATTGGGGATATTCAGTAAAAGAGAGAGCAAATCTATTTTCCATACTATCAGAATGGAAAGGAAACATCATCATAACATCAAGAAAAGGAAAACCAGTATCAAATGAACAGTTATCAAAATATACAAAATCAGATGAACATACTCTAGTTGTCTTTGGATCACCTGAAAAAGGAGTTCATGAGATCATTGGAGGAAGAATGAATAAAGTTCAAAATGCAAAATCAATAAACTTTTTCCCAAACCAAGCAACTGAAACTGTACGTCTAGAAGAAGCACTGTTGGGAACATTGGCAATAATTAACTCCAATAACTAATCAGAAAATGCCTGAAAGAAAAAATTTTTTGTTGTTTGCAATTGGATTGGGAGTTTTTGGGATCATAATTGGAGGATACACGATTTGGAATTCCGTCTCAGAATTATTTTCACCATAACAAATTAGGCGTAGTTCGTTAACCTAAATTTTTTTAGTGGTTAACGATACCTCCCATGGTTTAATAGAGGGAAATCGATGATGCGTTTTAGTCATGGGAGCCCGAAAACGACACCAACCACGTAGAGGAAGTCTTGCATATTCACGTAGAGTGCGTGCAAAGACAATGGAAGCAAGAATTAGAGCTTGGCCTGTAAGATCAGCTACTGAAGAACCAAAAATTTTAGCACATTGTGGTTTCAAAGCAGGTTGTGTTCAAATTGTCAGCATCGATGACCGTGACAAAGTTCCAAACGCAGGAAAACAACTAGTAAGTTTAGGAACAGTGCTAGTAACTCCACCAGTATTGATTTTAGGAATTAGAGGATATTCAAAAGATCATGAGGGTAAACATGCAGAGTTTGATGTGTATGCAGAAGATATTCCAAAAAACATTGCTAAAGAAATTACAATTAAAAATATTGCAGGATCAATGGAAAATGCAGAATCAAGATTAAGAAAGATTAAAGAAATTTACGCAATTGTTGCAGTTTCTCCAAGAGCAGCAGGATTAGAAATGAAGAAACCATATGTTTTTGAAGCAATGGTTAGTGGAGGCGACATTGCAAAACAATTTGCACATGTCAAAGAACATTTAGGTAAAGAAATTAAAATTGATCAAATTTTTGAAACAGGTTCAACTGTAGATGTTGCAGCAAGTACTAAAGGTCATGGATGGCAAGGTACAAGGAGAAGATGGGGTGTAAAGAAGAAACAACACAAATCAAGAAAAACAGTTAGAGAAGTTGGTTCATTAGGTCCAATCTCACCACAAAGCGTCATGTATACAGTTCCAAGATCAGGTCAAACTGGATTCCATCAAAGAGTAGAATATGATAAAAGAATTATGATTATGGGAAATGCTGATGATGAACAAATTAAAATTAATCCAGACGGAGGATACAAACACTTTGGTTTAGTTAAAGGAGATTTTATTATTCTAAAAGGTTCAGTTCCTGGAACATATAGAAGATTGAT
>DAOWGL010000020.1 GCA_030637455.1 Candidatus Nitrosopumilus sp.
AATACTTTGTATGTTTGAATAAAATCTTTAGGTTATGCTGAACCTTGACAAAGTTGATCCATCAAACCTCTTATCCTATCTTACCTTTGAGAATGATTTTTTCATTTGTATTTGATGGAGTGGATTTGTCAATGTATCTAATTTCATATTCATCTCCAATGTGGATTGTTTTCCCATCTACCTGACGTGGAATTTTAATCTGAACTTCAAAAATATTTGAGTTTGGTCCAGTTTCCACTAAATATGCTGAATTTGCATCAAACTTTGGATCATCTAAAGTGACTCTAATCCCACCGTCTCCTCTGTATTCTAATTCTCTGAGTGGAATCTTGTCTTCATTCTTTGAATCTCTATTTGCATCTGGTTCATAAATTCTAACTGTAAAATCATGACCTATTCGAGAACCTCCTCCAATTGTTTGCACTTTTGCAAATGACTTGGTAAGTGGCACTGATTTTACAAGAACTCGTTCTTCTCCTGAATAGTCTGATTCATCCAAATATTTTATCAATACAATGTCGTCTTGACTTAATGGTTTTCCATTTACCGTTTCAGGTAACTCTAGTTTAATGTAAAATTGACCTGTATTCGGTCCAGTTTCAATCATATTTTTAGGACCTACAATTGAAATTCCATTTACCGTAAATTCGAACAGTCCTTCAATAGGAATCACTTCAACTCCACTATGTGCAATATTCAAATCATGATCAGTTATGTAGAAATTCACAATTGACATTGATGATGCCGGAACTGTTGTAATCTCTTTCTCAGTAGCCTGAAAAGAATTCATGTTGTTCAAATCCCTAAATTGTATCTGGGGAAATAATATCCCTATATTTTTCATCTTTATCGCAGTTTCTGGCTTTACGCAAGCAGGAGATCCATTTGTTCTAATTACTAACTCTAATCCTGATTTACAAACTATATTTTCAGCTGATATCCCTCTGATGAATTGTTTTTTGGGTGATAATGAATTCAGATATTTTTTGTTTTTTTGCTGATCATTTATTGTTAAATACATCACATCATTTCTTTGTTCTAAAATTGGAATCCACGCTGTATCTATTTGTACTATAATTTCATTTGTATTTTGATTTGAGACTACATTCACTGCATTAGAAAATGATAAAAATTTCAAAACATAACTTTGCAAATAACGTATTTCTTTTGCTCTTTTAGATTGATCAATGTTATCTGATTCTCCTTTAACTTTGATTGTTACTGATACTCTTTCTCCAGTTAATTCCAAATTTTTGTATTTATCAACAAATGTGGCTGCAGTAAATGCTGCATCTAAATTTGATTTTGCTGAAGGCATTGTAGCATCTATCTCTGGAGTTTCAGAAATTACTCCAATTGATAAAATAAATAAAATTATTGTGAACAGAATTATTTTCAAATGATGTCTATTAAACAAAGTTAATTCATACATAAAAAGATCAAAATTTGTTTTTTCTCACTTTAAAAAACCCTTATTGGGAATTAAACATTTGGTTATACTTTAGATACGCATTTCTCCTTGCCTTGTGTTCTTCTTCAGAAATTATCATGAACCATCTATTGTGATTTTTTAACTTAAAACAATTATGCGATCATAATGAATGATTTTCATATTGTAAAGAATACGCTTAAGTTAGTAATTTTTCTAGAAAATTCATGAGATTATTTGAATCAAGAATTGTTAGGGAATTTAATCATAGACAAAAAAAGATCACAGAACAACTATCTATATCTGAAAAATTTAGGAATGAACGTAAAATTGCCGAATCTAGAGAGTTGGCAGATTATGTTTTGTTGTTGCAACAAGAATTGGGTCTATTTTTTGAGCATTATCGTGATCTTCTTGTTAGACATGGAATAACACCACTCTATCGTGTAGGTGTTCAATCCCTTACTAAAAATGAAATAAGAACTATTGAGAGGTTTAGTTCAACTCATAGACATACTTTAGAAAACAATAATCGTTAGATTCTAAACTACAACATACTAGAAGACCCAACTAATAATTACAACAGCACCAATTACAAACATGACTACGATTCCACCAACTAATCCTATTTTTGCTACGTTAGGTAATCTTTCTAAATCCATCATGTCCTAAATTAATTATTTTCCAATAAGTCTTTCTAGAATCACGTCAATATGCTTGGGTAGATTGGGATGGATTATGCGTAATTGTGGAAAATAATACCTAGTTATTTTAGATTAATTAAGTAATATTTTCTAGAATACTTGATTGAAAAGAATAGGTTTGTTGGGATGTGGTGCTATGGGGACTCAGATTGCGCTTGCAATTGATTCTGGAAAAATTCCTGCTATCCTCACACATGTCTTTGATGAGTCAAAAGAGAAATCTGCATTATTAGTTGAAAAATTAAAAAATAAACCCGAAATTGTAGAAAATACTCATTTACTATCTTTAAATCCTATTGACATTGTTGTTGAAGCTGCATCTCAAGATGCTGTACGGGATGCAGGACTGAGTATTTTACAAAATAAAAAAGATCTTTTGATTATGAGTGTTGGAGCATTATTGGATGAATCCATTTATGATATTTTATCTGACGCATGCAAAGATTTCAAAAAAACAATTTACCTTCCATCTGGTGCAATTGCAGGATTAGATGGAATAAAATCAGTCAAGGATGAACTGGAATCTTTGTCTATTACAACAACAAAACACCCCCGTTCATTAAAAGGTGCAAAGTTTTTTGAAAACTCTGATATCAATTTAGATGAAATTAATTTATCAACTGTAATCTTTGAAGGAACTGCAAAAGAAGCAGTGTCATTATTTCCTGCAAACATCAATGTTGCAGCCCTGTTATCCTTATCTGGAATTGGGAGTGAAAAAACTAAAGTAAAAATTATTGCAGACCCAAACACTGACAAAAACACTCATCATATTGAAGCTGAAGGAAAGTTTGGAAAGATGACGTTTACAATTGAAAATTACCCTGATGAAAATAATCCAAAAACTAGTAGATTGGCAATTTTATCTGCAATTGAAACTTTGAGAAAGTATTGTTCAGATGACATTCAGATTGGTACGTAATATGGCAATAATTGCCACGTTTACAAGTTTTTTAGAGAATTCTGGACTATTCCCCATTCTTTAAATCCCATCCAATTCAATTTTCTTTGGTTTATGCTCGTACAACAATCCTCAGCACTCAAAGAAGAAATTCTGAGATTAAAGAAAGAAAAAGATGTGGTGATTTTAGCACACAATTATCAGATTCCTGATGTACAAGATGTGGCTGATTTTACTGGTGACTCTTTAGGTTTATCTCGACAGGCTGCAACTGTTCCACAAAAAACAATTCTATTTTGTGGTGTAAACTTTATGGCCGAAACTGCTGCAATCATTAGTCCTCAAAAAAAGGTCATACTACCTGATTTAGAAGCTGGATGTTCATTATCTGATTCAATTACTGTAGATGAATTAAGAAATTGGAAGAAACAACATCCTAATGCAATTGCAGTTGGATATGTTAACACTACTGCTGAAATTAAAGCAGAACTTGATTATTGTTGCACATCCTCTAATGCCGTAAATATTGTTAAAGCAATTCCTGCAAACAAAGAGATTTTATTTTTACCTGATATGTTCTTAGGCTCTTATGTCGCAAAAATGACTGGAAGAAAAAACATGCACATATGGGCAGGTGAATGTCATGTTCATGCAGGAATCACTGCTGAAGATGTAACTGAAAAATTAAACTCTATGAAAGATGCTGAATTTGTAATTCATCCTGAATGTAGTTGTACCACGCCAATGATGTATGATGTTGCAGATGGAAGTTATGATGATAAAAAAGTCTCGATTCTTTCTACAGAAGGAATGTTAAATCATGTAAAAGAATCAAAGGCAAAGAACTTTGTTGTTTCAACTGAAACTGGAATTTTATATCGAATGAAAAAAGATAATCCTGATAAAACATTCATTCCTGCATCTGAAAAAGCAGAATGCCAATATATGAAAATGATTACCCTTGAAAAAGTATATGATGCATTGATAAATGAAAAAAATGTTGTCACAGTTCCTAAAGAAATTGCAGATAAGGCCCGTTTGGCAATAAATAGAATGCTTGCAATTAGCTAAACCCCTTTACTATGACTGGATTATTTTCACGAGAGCCAAAAGATCCTCAAAAGAAAAAAAATACTCAAAAATTAAAAGAAATTAAAAAACTTGTTAAGGAAAAAAAATATACTGAGGCCTTAAAGTCCGGCAGAGATTATTTACACAAAATGCCCGATAATCACGATGTTTTGTTTACTGTGGGTGGGATTTACTATTTACAAAATAAATACAAAACTGCAATTTCTTATTTTGAAAAAGCTCTTGAAATTGGAACCTATGATGTTGATGTTTTATTGTTAAAGGCATATTCTCATCAAAAATTAGGCGAAAATAAGCGAGCTATACAATGCTGTGAAAAAATTCAAGAAATCGACCCTAAAAATAAGTCAGTGTCTAATTTGTTAGAAGAATTAAATTAAATCTCTAAACTCATGTCAATTCCTTTGACCGAATTTGTGATACTTCCTACTGAAATAATGTCTACTTCAGTTTGACCATACTTTGAAATATTTTTAGATGTTATGCCGCCTGATGCTTCAAGTAATACTTTATTTCTTAATTTTTGATTTTTCAAAGTTTGAATGGTTTTCTTAATTTGGGCTGGGGTAAAATTATCTAGCATGATGATGGTTGCTCCTTCTTTTGCCGCTAATATTGCATCAGATGTATTTTCAACCTCAACTTCAAATTTTTTGTATTTTTTCTTTGTTTTTTTAATCAAAGACAATAATGAATCCCCGATTGCAATATGATTATCTTTAATCATGATCATTTCATCAAGTGTAAGCCTGTGTTTTTTACCGCCTCCTATTTCCACTGCTTCTTTATCAAAATATCTTAGGCCTGGGGCTGTTTTCCTTGTTGCATACAATTTTGTTTTCTTTGGGATTTTTTTTACCAAATTATTTGTTTGAGTTGCAATTCCACTCATTCTTGTTAGAAGGTTTAATGCTGTTCTCTCACACGTTAGTATGTTTCCTGCATTACCTGAAATGATCATTATAGTTTGATTTGGTTTTATTTTGGAGCCATCTTTTTTCAAAATTTTAGAATTACATCCTTTTAATTTGAAAATTTTTTTTGCATATGATACTCCTGCAACCATGGCATTTTCTCTGGAGATAATTTTTACTGTTATTTTTTTCTTAGGTAGTAGATTACTAGTAATGTCTCCTTTACCAATATCTTCAGCTAGAAATTGTAATAATTGCTTTTTTGAATTAAATGTCAATATACTGGTGAAATGTTAATCTGATTTTAAAGATTTTATGTTACTTTAATTGCGTATTTGCCTTTAGTAGTAATTCCTAAAGTTTTAGAAATTTCTGAATTTGTTGGATCAACTACTAGTACAACTCCATTCCAATCTGGTGTCAAGTCTGATGATTTACAATTAGGACAAACTTTTAGAGTTGTTACATGTTTACATTTGCGGCATGCCATTTCTCGTGCCATTCTAACTAGCCTCTACTTTTTCTTCTTTTGCTGGCTCTTCTTTGCCACTGCTGGCTTTCTTAATTTCTTCTACAATCCAATCGTCTGCACCAAGGAATGGCTGTCTACATGTAATTCCAATCTTGCCCATTGCAGCAGCTTTTCCTAATGATACTGCAGTGATTCTTGCACGAAGTGTAGAACCAACTTTTAATGTTCTACCGCTTTGATTTGCTAATATCATTCCAGATTTTACGTCACTCTTAAGATAATCATCCATCACTTGTGACAAGTGAAGTAATGCATCAGTTGGACCAATTCTTACAAATGCTCCAAAGTCTGTAATATCTACAATTTCACCTTGAACGATTTCTTGTAATTTTGGATAAAATGTTAATGCTTCAAATTCAACTTTATGGAATGTTCCGCCATCACCGGCAATCATTTTTCCCATCT
>DAOWGL010000198.1 GCA_030637455.1 Candidatus Nitrosopumilus sp.
CAGATGTTGAAAAAGAACTAATCTCAACTTTTGAAGCACTCAACCATGATGAAAATGTCAAAGTAATAATTTTGACTGGCGAAGGTGAAAAAGCATTTTCAGCAGGCGCAGATATTGAATACATGTCAAAAATCTCTGCAGATGAATCAGTTGATTATGCAAAAACTGGTCAACTTGTTACTTCAACTGTTGAACTAGTAAAACAACCAACTATTGCTGCTATCAATGGTTTTGCTTTAGGAGGAGGTTGCGAACTTGCAATGTCTTGTGATATTAGAATAGCAGCAGATACTGCTAGACTAGGTCAACCAGAAGTAACAATAGGTGTACCACCTGGATGGGGTGGTACTCAAAGATTAATGAGAATCGTGGGAATAGCAAAGGCAAAAGAACTTGTTTACACAGGTAAAATGGTCAAAGCAGATGAGGCTAAAGAAATTGGTCTTGTAAACCAGGTGGTTCCTCTTGCATCATTACAAGAAGAAGCTTTGAAAATGGCCCAACAAATAGCTGGAAACTCTACAATGGGTGTTCAGATGTCTAAAGTTGCAATCAACAAGGGAAGAAATGCAGATCTTGATACTGGTCTTGCTCTAGAACTTCTTGCTTGGAGAAATTGCTTCACTCACCCTGACAGGGAAGAGCGAATGACTGCATTTGTTAACAAGTCAAAGAAATAGCTATTTCTAATTTCTTTCTTATTTTATTAATTAAAAAAAAGCTAGAGTTTTACCAACTCTACTTTACTGTAACTACTCCGACTCTCCATGGATGGAATGAACAATAATAGTTGTAAATTCCAGATTCCTCAAAAATAAATTCGAATTTATCTCCTGTATTTAGTGGAGGGCTGTTAAACAAGTCAATTACATTTCCAACTTCATCTTGACTTTGGATGTTGTGTGGACCAGAGACGCCATTTGTCCATGTCACTTTTGTATTTATGGGAATTTCTAGATTCAATGGCAAGTAAAATCCCACACCTGCAACATCAGAATTCCCATTTGGAATTATTATGGCTGCATCTAGATTTTCAGCGAAGTTTACATCTGTTGTACCTATTACCAAGATGTCATTTTCTATCAAAAATTTGATAGCGTTTAGAAATTCTGATTCTGAAATATCTCCTTGACCATACCATAATGCATTATTTTTTATCCATACTGGAATTGTTTCTGCATTTGCAAAATTTGCTGAACCTGAAACTAGTAAGATTGAAAACATTACCACTGGAATACCTGTTTTCAATGACATGTATTTCATAATCATAATTGTTTTCAAAGATTTTAAATGATTTGTCTATTTCTGCATATGATTTTTACTTTTTTGTATTAAAACACAATAATTTTGATAATTTAACATAAAAAAATAAAAATAATTGTGCCTATTCTTCTACTATGAATAGACCTATCATTCCTGCATCTGCATGACTTACGACATGACAATGGAATAACCAAATGGCTGGTTTGTCTGGTTTGATAACAAATGACTCTAGTGTTCCTTGTACAAGAGGAAATGTCTGAGATGTAATTGTAGATCCTATGCTATTTGAACTTGAAATCATTTTGTTTCCATGTAGATGAAATGAATGTATCTGATCACCTAGGTTTGTAACGTGAAATTCAACTGTCTCTCCAACCTTTGCCTTGTAGACTGGTAATGTATAATTGAATTGTGAAACAACTCCATCTAGACCTTTTTCTGCGAAAATTTCTTCAAGAGCTTTTTCACCACCTGGCATTCCTTTACCATTCATGATATAGTATGGTCTAGGACCTTCCGCAATTTTTTCAACATCGTGACCCATTTCTGCCATAATGATTGGAATATGTCTATCAATGGCGGGACTTGGAGAACTTCTTTCGATTATGATATTGCCATAAAGACCTTGCAAAATATGATCTTTTATTCCAAGACCTTCAGATCCTGCATGATCATGGAAAAATGTCGCTCCCTCATTAACTACATTGTACTCATATGTCCATTCTCCACCTGGTGGTATCATTGAACCGGCTCCAACACCTGTAATTATGTTGACTGGGGATCCATCGTGTTTTGGATCATAGTCACTCATATGGGCATGGAAACTGTGAGTCAAATTATGATTGTTGATTACTTTGACTCGCAATAGTTCTCCTTGATTTACCATTAGAGTTGGTGCTGGTACTGTTCCATTGTATGTCCAAGCATGCCAGACAGCAGTATCAGATACCTGAATGTCTGTTTGTTCAATTATCAATGTATATTCTCTAACTGGTTGTTCTCCAGCTTCGGCAATTTGTGATGCTTCTGATATACTTTGAGATTGAACATCAGATACAGTCTGTGTTTCTTTATTTAGATCTGGTAAAAATTCCATATTCCCTGTTGCTGCTATGATTAAAAATGCAAGCAGGATTGGTATTCCTATCAGAGCGAATTTTTTCTGCATGATGATGATGATGAACTTGTTCAATTAAACCAAAAGTGGTTTTTCATATGTGGGAATGTAAAGATGGATTCTTATGTGATCTTGTAATTATTGAGAGCACACAATTTTTTTAAATTCTTCTTGAGAATAGTGTTTTTTGACAGATCTCTAGTACACATTGTCTTGCAGTGCGGTCTAATCTATTATATCCAATTTTGAACCTGTTTTTTTATGCAAGAATTAGTTCAATCTCTAAAAATAGTGGATGATGAAAGAAAGCAAGTAATTTTGGAAATCCTTGCTGACAAATATTGCAAATTAATCCTCCATAACACTCTAGAAAAACCAAAATCTGCAATGGAAATCTCTGGTGAAAAGAAAATCCCTATTAGCACTGTATATAGAAGATTACAAACTTTGTATGATGCAAAATTACTTGCCATATCTGGTTCAATTAATCAAGATGGAAAAAAGTACTTTCTATACAAAAGTAAAGTGAAATCTATTTCTCTCAAATGTGATTTGGAAGTAACATCTGTTGAACTCGTTCCCAATAAACGCATAAATTAACTATCTGAGATTCTGTTTGAGCAAAAAATGATGGACAAAGATTTAGCTTCAACAAAACGTCAAATCCATTCCGCAAAAAAAGAATCCACTCGAAGTATTACCTATCGACTTCCTGAAAAACTTGTAACTGAATTAGAAACAGAATCTACTCAGAAAGGCATCTCTCAAAATGTTCTAGTTAGACAGATACTTGAAAAATATGTTCAATGGGATAGATTCGCTAGTAAGATTGGTATGATTCCAGTCCCAAAAGGTATTCTTGAAGTTTTAGGTGGAGAATTAGATGGAAAAGATATTGATGAAATAATCACTTTGATGTTTCCAATGATTAAGGATACTGTTTTGTTTATCAAAGGTGGATATGATTTGAAACGTTGTGTTGAAACACTTGAAGATTACATGCGAGCATCTGGGATGAACTCTGATCATAGAGTCGAAGGTGATGTTCACACATTTTTAATTCAACATGAATTGGGATTAAAATGGTCAGTCTTTACAGAACAATTGCTAACACAAGTATTCCGTAGTTTCTTACCTGATAAAGAACTAAAATTTCAAACAACTGATACTACAGTTATTTTATCTGTGTCATTGGGTTCTGATTTTGATGAACATGATTATCATAATTGAAATTCAATTCATCCTTTGAAATATTGCTTTAGACAGAATATATTCATGAATTCTTCTGATCCTATCCAACAAAAAACTTGGGTAAAACAGATTATGAGCACTTCTGTTCTCTCTGTTGATTCATCAGTAACTGCAACTAATGCTGCAAAAATGATGGAAGATGCTGGAGTTGGATCTGTTGTAGTTTTGGAAAATAATCTACCTGTTGGAATTATCACTGATAGGGATTTTGCAATAAAAATTACTGCTCATTCTTATCCTATTGATACCCCTGTTAGAAGAATAATGTCTTCTCCTTTAATCTCAATTGATCCTAATTCTGATTTATGGATAGCATCAGATTTGATGTCTACTCGAAATGTTAGAAAATTACCTGTTATTGAAGATGACAAAGTTGTTGGAATTTTAACTTCAAGTGATTTAGTCAAACATATTGCAGATCACTAATAATACTCGTAGATAATCTCTAATTTTGTAAATTACTAGTGTGTCTGGTGGGAAAAGCTTATTATAATTTGAAACGACTTTTTTCCATAATGGCAACTGAGCAAACACAAAAGATGGTCACAGTTACCGCAAAAGCAGCTGAAAAAATTCATGAATTCATGAAGGAAGAAGCAGAATCACCTGAATACCTTAGAGTATATGTTCAAGGCGGAGGTTGTTCTGGTCTATCTTATGGAATGGGCTTTGAAAAAGCACCAGAAGAAGATGACATCGTCATGGAAGAAAATGGAGTAAAACTCCTAGTTGACAGCTACAGCGTTGATCATCTACAAGGTGCAAACGTAGACTATATTGAAAGCCTAATGGGCTCAGGATTTAAAATCAACAATCCAAATGTTACAAAATCCTGTTCATGTGGTTCCTCATTTAGCACTGAATAAACAACTACATTATTTTTCATTTTTAGATTATTTTACAGTATTTGCTGTAATGGATAAATTCTTGAAAAATTTTATATTTTTTAGACTATTTTTGCGATACCCTCATATATCGTAGGTAGAGATTCAAATTATGATAATAAAGGAGATGAATAGTTTATGCCTCAATCAGGAATTGTCAAATATCACGTTAAACTTTCCTATGAAGTCGATGGACTCGTTGAAAGAGCAGATATAATCGGAGCCATCTTTGGCCAAACAGAAGGACTGTTAGGCCCAGAGATGAATTTGAATGAACTGCAACGAGTTTCCAAAGTCGGCCGCATTGAAGTTAATGCAAAACCTACTTCTAACACCACCAACGGTGATGCATTAATTCCAATGAGTACAGATATTGATACTTGTGCATTAATTGCTGCTGGAATTGAAAGCATTGACAAAGTAGGTCCGTTTGATTGTAAATTCAAATTAGAAGCTATTGATGATGTACGAGCTGCAAAGAAAGATGATATTGTAAGACGCGCAAAAGAGATCAAGCAAAAATGGGCAACTAAGACTGTTAGTGAAGGTGAAACTATGTTAAATGATGTTCACCAAGGTGATACTGGAAAACTATCAAAATATGGCCCATCAAAATTAACATGTAGTTCAGGCGTTTTTGATTCTAATTGGGTAATTCTAGTTGAAGGAAGAGCTGATGTAATCAATCTTCTAAGGGCAGGTTATGATAATGCACTTGCAATTGAAGGTGCAAAAATAGATGAATCAATCAAAGAATTATGTGGCCAGAAAGATACTGTTGTTGCATTTTTAGATGGTGATAGATCTGGTGGATTTATTCTTAAAGAACTCAAATCTGTTGTTACTTTAGATTATGAACTTCAAGCAGACACTGGTGTTGAAGTTGAAGAATTAACTCCAGCAAGAATTGATGAGATTTTAAGTCCAATTGCTACTGAGATTAAAGATGGAAAACCTGCACCAGAGCTAAAAAGTAAAGATGACAAACCTGTTGCAGAAATTGCTGCCAAAGTATTTCCAAATCTAAATGAAACACTTGAAGCAATTGCATTAGACGGTGATCAAAATGAAATTTTCAAAGTTCCAATCAGCGAAGTTGTAAGCAAACTATCTTCACAATCTGGAATCAAATATCTTCTACTGGATGGAATTATCACTCAGAGACTTTTAGAAGGTGCCAAAAATGCTGGTGTTGAATGTGTAATTGGACACAGAGTTGCAAAATTATCAAACTCTGATGGAATGACACTCAAAACATTCGGTGACTTAGGCGTATCTTAGAATAGATGACTGAGCTAAAAATTCAGCACATCCTAACTCTTTCATATTTACTTTCAAAAGGTGCCAAATACAACTATGTTTCAATCACTACTTCGTCACTAGGAAAGAGTATTAAAAAATCACAACAGGCAGCATCAAAACATCTTTTAGAATTAGAACAAAACCAGTTTATCGAGAGAATAATTAGTGGACGAAATATTTCTGTAAAAATTACTTCAAAAGGATATTCCGAAATGGTAAAACTTTCAGCAATATTACAAAAAAGTCTTGATTCTTCCCCCTCTTTTGTTGAACTAAAAGGAACTTTGGTTTCTGGAATGGGTGAAGGTGCATACTATATGGGATTAAAGGGATACACGAAACAATTCCAGTCTAAAATTGGATATGTTCCATATCCTGGAACTCTTAATGTTAGATTAGACCAAAAAATTCATCAAGAGGCAATAAAACAATTTGAAACTTTGAATGGTGTGAAAATTAAGAGTTTTTCAGATGGAAAGAGAACTTATGGTTGGGTGAAATGTTTTAATGCAAAACTTAACAATTCTACAAATTGCGAATTAATCATTCTTGAGCGTACACATCATGATGATTCTATAATAGAATTAATTTCAAAATCTTGTATACGAAAAACTGCAAAATTAAAAGATGGTTCGAAAGTTTCTATTAAAATCCCAATAAATTCCTAAATTCCGTGAATGGATTCACCATACTCTTTCTGAATTTTAGAACTGGAACTTTCAGGTATCGGGGATTGTAATCTTGCGACTTTTGCATCCAGTTCTATTTTTTTACATCCTTCTGTGATGAATTTCTCTTGATGAATTTGATCATATCCTAATGCAATAATTTGTGGCTTTACATGATTTACTGTTTTGAATATGTCATCTTCTTGTCCAATTAAACAAAGATCTACTGTTGATAATGAATTTACTAATTCTTGCCTTTGTTCTTGTGAATGAAGCGGTCTTCTTTTCTTCATTTTAACTGCTGTATTGTCAGTTGCAACTACAACAACTAAAACATC
>DAOWGL010000007.1 GCA_030637455.1 Candidatus Nitrosopumilus sp.
CATCGACTGCATTCCCAATAAACACAAAAGCCAACCCTGTAATTGCAATCATTACTCCTGGAGGCATTATCCACCACCACATTCCTCTAGCTGCTGCCCCAAACGTATTGGCATCATGCAAAATTTGTCCCCATGTTGGAAATGATGGATCTCCTAATCCTAGAAAACTTAATCCTGCTTCAGTTGTAATTGCAGCTGGAACTGAAATTGCAATACTTGCAAAAGCATATGGCAATAATTGTGGAACAATATGTTTTAGAATGATTTTGGAGTCTTTTTGACCCATCATGTTTGCAGCATCTACATAACCTCGAGTTTTGATTTGAAGGGACATACTTCTAGACACTTTAGCAATGCCTACCCATCCAAAAATCATCAAAAATCCAACCATGACAAAAATACTGTTGCTAATTGTAACTGAGAGAATAATCAAAAACGGAAGTGCTGGTAAGGCGTAAATTACATCATTGAATCTCATCATGGTTTCATCTGTCTTTTTGCCTTTGTATCCTGCATACACACCATAAAGCAAACCTGACACAACTGATGCTATTGAAACTACTAATCCAATGAACAATGCAAGAGGTGTTCCCCAAAGTAGTCCGATTGCTAAATCTCGTCGCAACTCATCAGTTCCCATTATCCCAAATGCCTTACCTCCGATGATTAATTTTGATTCATGAATTTGGGTTTCAGAATTCACTCCATACATGTCGATTAAAAAAATATAATTTCCTTTCAAAGGCTCATTTATATTAATTTTAGAAAAAACAATGTCTTCTGCAGACAGTCTTTCAAATACAAACTCAAATTTTTCTGATTGCAAAAAAAGATTTTTCTTTATAGAATTATCTGTAGAGAAAATTCTTTCACTATGCACTGTTTCTCCATCCGAATAAGGCAGTGATGTTGTTAGCAAATCTAGTTTAATTCCATCTGGCCTAATTACTGATATTTGTAGTAGAGGAGAACCCGAATACTCTGAGGAGAATTCATAGATGAAATCATTTGGAAAATCATTGTAATCAAAACTTAGTCCAAACTGATGTGATGTGAGATGTATCTTATCATTTGATATTTTTTCAATGTTTGGATTTTCCAAAATCTTATGTTCGGGGATTTTTTCAGTCATGAAAATATTTACCCAAATTGGAATTGCAACTTTGGGGTTTGAAATCCAATTTCCTGGATTATTCCATTCTTGAAACGTTTCAACAGGAATGCTGATTATTGCTATGACTGAGATTATGATTAGAATTGAAAGAATTGTAATCCCCACAATTCCCATCTTACTTTTCATGAATTCTTGCTTTATTTCCTGAGGGGTGATGTTACTCATTGTCCAGTCCTCACTCTAGGATCAAAATAACCATAAAGCAAATCTGCAATGAATATACTGATTAGGAAAAATACTGTGAGTAGATATGTTGCACCAATAATCACAGGTAAATCCATTACCGTAATTGCCTCAAAATATAATCTCCCCATCCCTGGCCAATCAAAAACAGCTTCTGTGATTATTGCTCCTCCCAGAGAGCCCGATAAACTAAGAGCTAGAATTGTAACAATTGGTGGGGCTGCATTTTTGAGCGCATGTGTGTAGATTATTTTCTTTTGTTTAATTCCAATAGTTTTTTTTGCCATGATGAAATCTTCTTGCATAATTCCTACCATGAAATTCCTTACTAAATATGCCCATGAACCAAACCCAATCATTACAATTGTAATTAATGGTAATGCCATGTGGTATAGTAAAGATAGAAAATATGCTGGATCTGATGATGGGATATCTGGTGTTGCCCTTGCAGGAAATATTTGCCATGTAAATGCAAATAGAAAGATCATCAACATTCCTATCCACCATACAGGAAAACTAGAACTAATTATTGCAAAACTTGAAGTGATTCTATCAATTTTTGAACCAACTTTACTGCTAGAAAAAGCACCAAGAAATATTCCTATAATTGATATGATTATAGTTGCAGTTGTAAATAACAAAACTGTTCTGGGGAGTTTCTCAAAGAGAATATCTTTTACATCTGAAGACCCTTCATCACTAGTTAGAAATGTTGCATTTCCAAAATCTAATAACATTATCTTGTACATAGTTACTCCAATTCTTTGAGGTGAATACCAGGGCTCATCAAGTCCTAAAACTTGAATTCTTTGATCAATTTGATTTTGAATAAACCCTTCAAATTCATCAACTGATGAGAAACTTGCTGCAATGGCTGGGTTTTCTGTTATTTCTGATCTTACTTGAAAAACTATCCCTTGTTTTAGAATCGTATCCATATTGGAGCCTACTAATGCTATTGTAATCAATAATGTAATCATCAAAACTCCAAACATCGTAGCCATTCTTGTGACGATGTATTTTTTCATGCCCAATAATCTGAAAGTAGAGAATTAGTTTATAACAATAGATGTTTTTTCCCACAGTTTATTACTACACCGTAATCTAGAGCTTTTGAAAGACATGTCCTTTGATAGAGAAGAAAGAGAAATGCACACCACTACATGTGGTGACTGTGGAAATGAATGTCAAGTACCATTCAAACCAAAAGAAGACAGACCTGTTTACTGCAGAGAATGCTTCCAAAATCACAAACCGGCACCAAGAGAAGGTGGAGGTAGATTTGGCGGAAGATCTGGCGGTGGTAGATCTGGCGGATTTGGTGGAGATAGAGGCTCTAGATTTGGTAATCGAGACGACAGACCACGAGAAATGCATGACGCAAAATGTGGGGATTGTGGAACTGATTGTCAGGTACCATTCAAACCAAGAGAAGACAGACCTGTTTACTGCAGAGAATGCTTCCAAAGCCACAAAAATTAGAAATACCGTTTTGAGTAAATTTCAAAACTCCTTTATTTTAAAAAACAAAGATTTAGAATCTTTCATTGTTGCTAAATGTCATGAATGATATCCCTCCGAGAAATAAAATATCCATTGGCATGATGGTAGAAATTGTCCAAAAACAAGATCAACGTTCAGGACAATTAACTTCTGGAACTGTTAAGCGAATCCTTACGTCGAGTCATATTCATCCACATGGAATTAAAGTTGAATTGGATTCTGGTAAAATTGGTAGAGTTCAAAAAATATCCTAATCTAAAAAAAGACGAGAGTGAAACGAATTCTAGGCTTTTCTAAGGCAGAAAAGCAAATCTCTCGCCATCCTACTATATGCGATCATATAATTTAAAGATTTTATGAATATGTGAAAAATAACAAATAAAACTTTGAGATTTATTGATTTTGTATGAGTGCAAATACGATTAGAAAAGCCAAGAAACTAGTTGAAAGTGGCTGTGTGGTAAAAATTGAAGAGGATTTATTCCAAATAAAATCTTCATCTGATCCTGAAAAATCTTACTTTGTGACTTCTGATACTTGTGAATGTCTAGGCTTCAAAAATTTCTATAAATTTCATCATGGAAAAGGACTAAAGGCAAATTGTTCTCATTTAGAAGCAATTAGGATATTCAAAGAAAATTCAGATTAAATCATTTCAAATCTTTTGCATCTATTTTCCCAACATGTGCTTTGTTTTTTGTAATCACGATTGGACGTAGAATCAATCCTGGATATTTTACCATTAATTTGATTAATTGAATATCTGTCTTTTTGATATTTTCCAAGTCTAACTCTTTGTACATTTTGTCCCTCTTTCTCAACATTTCTTGTGGTTTTTTACCCGTCATTTTGATGATTTTTTTTAGTTCAGATTCTGTAAAAGGATCTTTAAAGAAATCACGTGCCTCTACGTCTATCTTCATTCGCTCCATACTTGAGATTGCCTTTTTGCAGGTAATGCAGGTTGATTTGTGGTATACTTTCAATCTGTTTTAATTTTTAATTTCGATTAAAATTTGTTTAGAATTTATCAATTGTTCATTCTTCACTAGTTTGATTTTCTAACCCTACTTCAGATTCTTCTAGATTATTCTCATTGAATTTCTCAAGAATTTCTTTTGGAATTGTCAATCTGTCTAGATATGCTTGTCTTGCTTCTTCATATGTTCCTCCATTCTCAATAATCGCTGCTCTGATTTTTTGAGCATCAAAAAAGTTATTTTGAGTAAAGCTCAATTGATTAACTATTAGATCTCTGATTTCTGGATTTAGACCTGATATGTAATTTTCATACTTGTATCCCCCATAGGTACCATAACCTGGCTTGTATTCTTCAATTGCCTGATTTCTAAGATTTTCAGCAATCCTTCTTTGTTGTTCTAAAAATATCTCTTCTGCAATTGGTTTTTGGGATTCTTTTATTTCAATAATTAATTGGTCATGTAATTCATGATAATATTTGAATAAAGTTTGACCTATTGGATTCTTTTCAAAATCGCTTTCATTTGAGCTCAGATATTTTCTTGCTTGATCAGTTGATAATTGCTGTTGTAATATTGAGACTGGACTGACATCTCCTTTTACTTGAAATTCAGTACTTGCCAACCCTGTCATGCCATACCATGATGCAACAACATTGACGGCATATGTCCCTGGGACTCTTTGAAAATCTACAAATTGTGCTTTAAACTCCCCATCGGGATTTGTGAATGCTTTGGTGGTATCTGCTCCTGTTCTAACTAAAACTTCTACGCCTCTAGTAGGATGATATGCGTGGTCTACAACTCTACCTGTTACTACTACAGTATCCCCTGAATTCACTATTCCTTTCTCCATATCTAATTCAACTACAAATTCCCATAACTCTGCCTGAGAACTAGGAGTAAATGAAAATAGCATCAAACATGAAAATAATCCTATGATTATGGGCTTGTTGAACACATGAGGTGATTTTGATTTTTGCAGTTAAGACAAAGTATGAATAAAAATTCGCTAATTTTCAATTTTAATTGAGTAATTACACTTGATTTGCGCCTTGAGATTTGGTCAATTTAACAATCCCTACTAATTCTTAAATCACTGCAATCATTCTATCTTAAATCATGGATTTGAAAAAATTCAGTAATGATATTTTTGAAATGTCTGAAAAACTCTCAAAAAATCTAAAGGAAAATGATGTTCCTAAACTGAACAATGTTGGACAACAACTAATTGGAATGTATAAGAAAAACCTAGTCAAAATCAATCATTCTATTTTAGAGCTAATCTGTGCTAGTAATCTAATTTCTAGAGGATTTATTGTTGAAGTTGAAAAAGATGTTTCTGATATTCTTGTTTGTGATATTTTTGCAAAGAAAGGTGGAGGAAATAATATTATTGAAATTGAAACTGGATTTACTCCTCCTGAACATGCTATGGATACTATAGATTATTTCTCTGCAAGAATTATGAGTAAGATTGCAAGATATAGTCAACACTGTTCAAAGTTTTCCTTAGCTACTCCTGTGGTGGGATTGTTGCCTATTTCTAAAATATTTCTATTGCCTCCAAATGCACGAAAAAAAGAAGATGTACAGAGAATTAAAGATCTATGTGATCGGTACTACAAAAACCCGCCAATAGAATATGATGATATTTTGAATGCTCATCTCCACTCGATATATCTGATTAATATCGACAAAGGTTTTGCTAAAGAACTTGATCCTCAAGGGTATGTAGATTTGACAAATGATCTACTTGAACGAAGTGAAGTTAAGTATTAAGACTGTAAAATAGAAAAAACTCAAATTCTCCTATTTCTTAGTGATGTTAGAATGATTTGTGCAGCATGTGAAACTAGAAAGCATTTTGAATGCATTGATTGTATGAATAATCACAAAACTCATCTTTGTAGCTGTGATTGTCATAATGAAAACACTGAGGCTCATGAAGTTGGGAAATCTCATTAAATTTAGTTTTTAAATTTTCTTTCAATCTCTTGAGCCATGATTTCCAATTGGCTTGTATCCCCTAATTTTCTATATGTCAATTTTTCTATGGTTTTGATAATGCTGATTGCTGATCTGTATTGTGGTATTTCGGGTTC
>DAOWGL010000066.1 GCA_030637455.1 Candidatus Nitrosopumilus sp.
ATCATGTAGAATATTTTGCAAAATTAGAAGGTCACAATCCATTTGGTTCTGTCAAAGATAGAGCCGCATATTACATGATTAAAGATGGTGAAGAAAAAGGAATTTTAACAAAAGGAAAAAGCATCATCATTGAACCAACCTCTGGTAACACTGGAATTGCCTTGACGGGAATTGCAAATATCTTAGGTTACAAAGTTGAGATTGTTATTCCTGAAAAAGTAAGTAATGAAACCAAAGATATCATAAGGAAACTAGGGGCCAAAGTGTTTGAAACTAGTGATGATTTGTGTCCTAAAGTAGGTGCTGGAACTGATCAAAGTATTGCACTTGCCACATCAATTGCATCATCTAGACCTGATACGTATTATTCTCCAAATCAATATGCTAATGAAGCCAATTTCAAAGGACATTATGTTGGAACTGGACCTGAAATTTGGAAACAAACAGAGGGTAAAGTAACTCATTTCTTTACTGGTGTTGGTACTGGGGGTACAATTACAGGAATAGGCACATATCTGAAAGAAAAAAACCCTGATGTTAAAATAATTGGATGTCAACCACAACAAAATCATTTGATTCAAGGATGGAGAAATTTTGAAGAGTCTGCAAAACCTGATTTATTCTTAAAAAGAGAAAATGTTGTGGATGATTGGGTATCTGTTGATAATAATGAGGCATTTTCAGTTGTAAAAGAAGTGTTTGCTAAAGATAAACTCTTGATTAGCCCATCTTCTGCTGCAGTATATGCATGCATGAAAAAATACCCTATTGATGGAGATGCATGTGTTGTAGGAATCTTTGCTGATGATGGAAGGAAATTCAAAAGTGTTTATGCAACTCAAAATGTTATGACTGAAGAAGAGTTTGATAATTGCCTTAAAGATGCAAAACACATGTCTGAATTGGCATACTAGTTATTCAAGAATACTTTTCAAATATTTTTCATAAAATTCCCTAAATGATCCATTCATATCCATTTCATGTCTTAAACATTCGTTACTTTGTTCTGTAATTTGATTTTTAATTTCCCTACTCCATAGGCTTTGTTGTCTATCTTTAGAATCGATTATCGTTGGATTTTCTTTAATTTTCTTCATGGTCTCTGATAGTGTTGTACTTAATTGTCTGAATTTACTAACACGTAACAGAAATCTTTGTGCTTCTTCTTTGTTTGCCAAGTCCATCATTGCATGAACTTGATTATAATATTCCAAACCTTTTTCATTATATTTTTTAAAATCCTTCATCCTTTGGCCCCAATATTCCTTGGTTACTTTTTCTTCAATTTTATAACTAAATTGAATTTCACCTAACTCCATTCCTAATTTAGCTAGTTTATCGCTATGTTCTTTGGCTGATTTTTTTAGATTTTCTGGATCTTGACTCAATACTTTTTGGTCCTCCCTCACACAATAAAGAGTTTAGATTTTTGATTCATTCCATTTTTTCTCAGATTCTTTTGAATAATCTGTTACACATGCCTCACAGAATGAATCCCACTCTGTAATTCCTAATTTTTCAAAATATTTTACAGACCATTCGTATGAAGGCAATTTTCTGTATTGAAATTGTTGAATGGTGTAGATGTCTTTCTGATGAAATTTATTCAGGCATTTTTTGCATTGAGCATTTTTCATTACTGTTTATCTGCGGTTTCAGTGAGATATTCATCCACATCAATTGCTGCCATACATCCAAAGGCTGCAGCCGTAATTGCTTGTCGATAACTTCTATCATGCACATCTCCAGCAGCAAAAATTCCATCCATATTGGTATGAGTTTTATTTTTTAATACGATATAGCCTTCATCATCTAAATCAATTTGACTTTTGAATAGTTGTGTATTTGGATCATGACCAATTGCAACAAACAATCCTCCTGCATCATGTGTTGTTTCTTCATTTGTTTTTAGATTTTTCAAAACCACTTGTTGTATTTTTTGATCTCCTTTTATCAGAGTAACTGCAGAATCCAAATGGAATTTTATTTTTTCGTTGTTAAATGCTCTTTCTTGCATGATTTTACTTGCACGTAATTCACCTCGTCTGTGCACTAGATGGACATTTGATGCAAATTTTGTAAGAAATGTTGCTTCTTCAATCGCAGAATCACCACCACCTACAACAACGATTTCTTGATTTCTAAAGAAAGGACCATCACATGTTGCACAATATGATACGCCTTTTCCACTGAAAGTTTCTTCACCTTCGACACCTAGTTTTCTTGGATTGGCACCTGTTGCAATAATTACTGCACGACCTTCAAATTCCTCTGATGCTGTTAGAACTTTGAATGGTTTACGTCTAAAATCTACATCCACTACTACATCATCAATAATGGTAGTTCCCATTCGTTGTGATTGTTTTCTCATATCAATCATCAAATCAGGACCCATTATTCCATTTTCAAATCCTGGATAGTTTTCAACTTCTGTTGTATTGACTAGTTGTCCTCCTGGGAGTAATCCTGATAAAATTAAAGTGTCATAACCTGCTCTAGAACAATAAATTCCTGCAGTATATCCAGATGGACCTGCACCAATAATGATTACATCAAATTTTGTTTTAGTTTTATCTGATATTTTGATTTCATCGTCTCTTGTTTCGAGAACTGCTGAACCTGCATCTCCTCCTGACATCATAATGTTAGTAGTCTTAATTTCAATAATTTAAGTGAATATCCTTTTTGTTTACTCTTTTTCCATTCTTAATAGAATTTGATCACAAATTCTACGCATTTCTGAATCTGATCCAACACTGGAAATTTTTACAATGTCTGTAGTTGTTATGATTCCAACTATTTCATCATTCTTTTTTACTGGGAGTTTATGAATTAATCTTTCTTTCATCAATTCTGATGCTTCCCAGATTGTTTCTTCAGGATCAATTGTGATTAGAGGTGCTGACATTACTTCTTTAATTTCTGTAAATAATGGTCTTCCCTCTGCAGCTATTTTTGTAACAAAATCCCTTTCAGTGATTATTCCAATTGGATTATTACTATCCGTTACAATCACACATCCAACGTTTAGTTTTTTCATGTGTTCTGCTGCTTCTTGTAATGATGTTGATTTATCTAAAGTTAGTATATTTTTGCTCATTACTTCATTTACAAATGTACTGTTCATACTCTATCATATTATTCCAATTATATGATATAAATTCCAAATTCCCATGTTTGAAAATCAATTAAGATAATAACATAATGCCTTTAAACTACAATATCTTTTTCTTTTGTATATGGTAATTAAAACAAAGAAAATTCTTGCTCCTCTTGATGGCTCAAAAAACTCAATTCGTGGTTTAGATATGGCTATACATATTGCCAGACAGTCTCAAGGTACGGTTGTTGCTTTAGCAGTAAAAACAGTGCCTGGAATATATGCAATTCATCCACTTGGATTTTTGGATTTTAATTCAATGACTGAAATAAAAAAATTACTTAGCGATGCCAAAGTCAGAGCTGCAAAGAAGGGAATTGATTTAACAGGAAAAGCAATTGCCGGTGATCCTGGATATGACATTGCAAGATTTGCAAACAATCCTAAAAACAAAATTGACATGGTTGTAATTGGAGCCCGTGGAAGAAGTTCGGCCAAAGAAATTTTCTTGGGAAGTGTTTCAAACTATGTTTTACACAAGTCAAAAAAACCTGTACTAGTAGTGAAATGACTGCTAGTTTCAAAAAAATTCTTGTTCCAATTGACGGTTCAATATATTCTGAGAAATCTTTAGAACGTGCATGTGATTTTGCTGATGCGTTTGGTTCTAGTCTAATTTTGATTTACGTTGTAGAAAAGTCAATTCCAATTAATTTATTGGATAGAAAAGAATACCTTGAGATTCTTCGAAAGTTTGGAACTAACGTATTGGAAAAAGCAAACAAGAAACTTTCAAAAAAAGGAATTACTGTAAAAGTTTTGTTAAAGGAAGGAAATATTGTAAATGAAATTGAAAAAATTGCAAAAAAAGAAAAATGTGATTTAATATTGGTTGGCAGTAAAGGACTTGGAGCTGTAACTAGACTTTTGCTTGGTAGTGTTTCAAATAAAATCTCTCAAACTTCTCCATGTTCTGTTTTGATAGTAAAATAGAATTAATTTGCTAGAGTGCTTACAATATCTGACTTTGTAATTATCCCTACTAATCTTGAATTATTTAGAACCGGTAGGCCACTAATGTTGTATTTTATCATCTTAGTTATGGCAACTTTAACTTCATTGTCTTTATTGACTGTGATTGGGTTTGTAGACATGATGTCCGTTGCATGAAATGGAAATAGATAATTCATTTGATTGGCGTGAGTCTCAGTTAATCCTTTTTTGAATTTGTATTCTTGAACTTCTTTAGGATCTGCTGACTCTGCAATCCATTGTGGGATTTTTGCAGGCACAAAATCTCTGAATGTTATTACTCCTACTGGTTTTTGATTTCTTTTAATGATGATTCTAGAAATTCCGTATTTTAATAGCAAACTTTCTACAAATAATATCGGATCACTTGGGGCTGCAGTGATAATGTCTGTCTTCATTACTTTTGAAACTAATGTTGAGTCTGTTCCCTTTGTAAGAAATGCCGTTGCAAGATTAGTTTTGCTTACTATTCCTGCCAGTGTTTTATTTTTGTTTAGGATTATAACTAAACTTATTCTATGTTTTTTCATTAATTTTGCACATTCTTTGACAGAATTTTCTTTGTTTAATGTATACAGTTTTTTTAATTTGAAATCTTTAGCTTTTACTGATTTTATTGGCTTTGTCCCTAATTCATAAATTTTTTTTGCAATGTCTTTTTCAGTAATAACACCTATTGGATGATTTTTATCAGTTACAATTACACGTTTTACTTTTTTCTGTAATATGATTTCTCTTGTTTTTAACAGGGAAGTACTAGGTGAAACCGTAATTGGCTTTGTAACAAACTCTGATAATTTTAAATCCTTGATATTCACTATGATTCTAATCTGTTATTCGTTAAATATTTCTCCTAACAATATCATTACTGAAAATCAAATTTGGTAATTATTAGAAAGATATTTAGTTCTAGTTTGTTTAGGTTGAATATGGCCGAAAAAGTACCTTTGTTTGTTATTGGTCTTCCTAAAGATGAACCTGCCAATGAAATACTTTCATCAAAATTTGGTGGTGCTTTAGAGAAAGTTCAACAAGTATTATCTCATATCATTGAAGCCAAAATTGCCGTGGAATTTCAAAATCCAGAGGGATCTAAAACTCATTATGATGCTACTGCTACTGTTAAAACCTCAAAAAATCGATTAATTTACACTGCTTCAGGTTGGGATATTTTAAAAATTGCTGATGAATTATGTAGAAAATTAGAGGGTGAATTAACTAAGCATGATCATAACCGTCAAAAAGAAAGTATCCGTAAAAAGGATTTTTAACATTGTTCAAAAATATACTTGTGCCTTTTGATCTTTCAACACAATCTACTAGAGCTTTTAAAGTTGCATTAGATATTGCTAAATGTCGTGATTCTAAAGTAACCTTACTTACTTGTCTTGAAGGTGATGCATGGCATCACAAATACTATGATTCAAGAGCAGATAATGAATTGATTCAAAAGCAAAAAAAAGTTTCAAAAAAACACCTTGAACAATTGGAATCTTTGGCAGAAAAAAATAATGTTTCTATTAAATCACAAATTATAACATCAAAATCAGTGGTTAATGATATTGTTACTTATGCAAAATCTAGAAAATATGATCTGATAGTAATTGGTTCCCACGGTAGAACTGGATTTGATAAATTACTTTTAGGCAGTGTTGCAAATGGTGTTTCTCAAAAATCCCGATGTCCTGTCTTAATTGTCAAGTAAATCGAATGTGATCTAATTGATTTCGATAGTTGGTAGCGGCCGTGTTGGCGCATCTATAGGATTCCTTTGTGTGTCAAATGGATTGGATGATGTCTTACTTGTTAATCGTGATAAAAAAAAGGCAATTGGTGAGGCATTAGACATTGCAAGCGCAATCCCTGCAAACTCTAAATACACTGTTCGTGGAACTGACGACTATTCTCAAATATCTGGTTCTGACATTGTTGTGATTACTGCTAGTGTTGGTGTTTACATGAAAGATAGAACTGAAAATATCATACTACAGGTAAAGATGATAAAAGAAATTGCACAAAAAATTAAACAGTATTGCTCATCTGCAATCATTTTGATAGTATCTAACCCTCTTGATGTTTTGACTTATTTTTTCCAAAAAGAAACTGCTATTCCTAGATTCAAAGTAATTGGTATTGCATCTAGTCTTGATACAAGTCGATTCCGTTATCTTATATCTGAAACACTATCTGTCCCACAATCTTCCATTTCTAATGCTATTGTTTTAGGAGAACATGGTGATTCCATGGTTCCTGTTTTCTCTGCCGTTACAGTTGGTGGCAATCCTCTTTTTTCTATGATTGATAGTAGAGATACTATTACTGATGATGTCCGAAATTATTGGAAAAAACTGAGAAATTTTAAGAGCAGATCTCAATTTGGTATTGACAAAAATACATTTGATGTTATTGATTCTATCATACACAAAAAAGAAATTATTATTCCCGCATCCGTGGTTCTTGAAGGTGAATATGGGGAAAGTGATGTTGCTATGGGCGTACCTGTGAGAATTGATCAAAATGGTGTATCTGAGATACAAAAAATAAAACTTGATGATACGGAATCATCCTCTCTAAAAAAATCATCTGAAAAGATTCGCAATCACATTCGATCTATTCATACTTGATTTGTTAATTCTTTGAGTTTCTCTTGATGTTTATCACATAGTTTTTTATTTTCTAATTGTGAATAGAAAAGATCTTTTTGCCAATGGGCATTGAATAATCTACATTCTTTATTTTCACAAAATGCATCTCCTGTAGTGTAATACATGATGGCTTGTAACACATATCCTTCTGTAATGTCACTTAATCTTGAATCATGATATTCTAAAAATTCTCCCTTGTATCTTTCTTTGATTTCTTCTACCTTTCCTTCTGAAAAATTTGTCATTAGATCTAAATAGTATTGTTTAGGTTTTGCAGGTGCCTCTATGATTCCAGTCGTTGAAATTATTGTAGGGTTGGAACTGATTAGTGATCTAGCATGATATCTAAAATCATCATTATCAAATGTTGCAGTAAGCTTGTTTGTAAAAATTATGTGTAATGTGTTACCTGTAATCGAAATATTCTCTGCAATAATGTTTTGTAATTCAAACCCATCATACAAAGTCATGATGTCTTGTTCAGATGTATCTTGGTTTTCTTTTTCAATTTGAATTTCTTCTTGCGTTGGAATGTGTTTTTTGAATTGTTTTTTTAAATCAAAAATTC
>DAOWGL010000161.1 GCA_030637455.1 Candidatus Nitrosopumilus sp.
ACTGCTTTATCTGAAAATCTTTTATCAATAATAGTATGAATGAATTTACCGCCATCTAAAATTGGTAAAGGAAGCATGTTGATTATTCCTATGAAAAATGAAATCATCCAAAGCCATAGCAAGAACATTGAAATGTTGAAATCAACATTTGTCCAATCGATGAAATTCATTACAGGTTTGTATGGAATTGAATTATCTCTCATTATTCCTATTAATCCTCTTTCAGGATCATCTGGAGATGCCATTACTTCTAATCCAAATTCTAATGCTTGTCCATCTCTAAGTATAGAAACACTAGCCATTTCTCCTGGATTAAGTGCAGGGAAATCAGCTGGACCGTGAATCGGTATATCGTTAATTGTAGTGATAACGTCATTTGCAAGTAATCCTGCTTGTTCAGCTCCTGAGTTTTCAATAATTGAAAGTATCAAAACCCCTTGTGATAATTCATAAAATGTGTTTAAGATAACTTCCCCAAATAGTGGAATACTTTCTAAAACCATTCCAAAAATTGGATTTGTTAACATAATGGCACCTAAAACAATTGCAAATAATACATTCGATGTGGCACCTGCTCCAATAACTCTCAACTTTGAAATCTTTTTAGCTTTCTCAAATTCTTCCTCATCTGGTTCTACAAACCCTGCAAATAATGCAATAAATATTGCAAATCCTCCAGTCTTAATTTTTATTTTTTCTAATGCAGCTACTATGCCATGTGCTCCTTCATGAACGACTAATACAATTGGAATTGAAAGTAAAAAGTATGTTATAGCTGGGGCTGAAGTTAATGTAACTCCTGGGATAAGTACTGTTAATTCTGAAAAATTTGATTGTGCAACAAAATAGTTTGAAACATTGTTTAACAAAAAGTAAAATGCAAATCCCATCATTATGAAACCTGCAATCACACTGAGATCTGCAAAAACCTTAATGCCTCTTTTCGTTCTTCCTAAAATTTTAATTAATATCTCGTTTACGCTTTTATTCTTGTATACCAGACTGTATGCCTTTAATTCAAAACCATACTTTTCAAATTTGAGAGCTTTTGCAATTACAATAATGACCACCCAAGCCATCAAGACATAGATTATCGAATTCTGAGTAATAAAATCAAGTTCCAAACTAATTGTTAATTTTTTAAAGTACGGACATTTATCGTTTACTATGAAACCCGTAATAATTATCTCAACATATCCTAACAAAAAATCTATCTCTAAAATTGCAAATCAACTTGTAAAAAGTAAAACAGTTGCATGTGTCAATATCTCTAAAATTTCATCAATTTACGCTTGGAAGGGAAAAGTAGAAAATTCATCAGAATATCTTGCTATATTCAAAACAATTACAAAAAACAAGACTCTACTAAAAAAGAAAATAAAGGAAACTCATCCATACGATGTACCTGAAATAGCCGAAATCAATGTTACCTCACTTGACAAGTCTTATCTGAAATGGTTAGTTGAATCTACTTCCTAGGATTCAACTGAATATCTTAGTAGAGAAACAATTCCACCTAAACCTGTAACTCTAAGACCAATATCTGTTGAAGAATCAACACTGTAAATTTTTACTCCCTTGTTTTCTGCATCATTTAGAAAATCCATTATTTCTTGTTCATTATTTTCTTGTATTGCTTTATCAGAAAATACCAGTGATTCAACTGCACCCATTTGATTTGCATTAAAAGTTTCATTATATCCCATAGTAAATTTCCTACTTTTCTTGTTTGCCAAAATCATAACTTCATCAATAATTGATGATGCTTTGGCCAATTTACTATCTGACATTATTTCTTGCATTGTCTGTGATTTTGTAAATATGTAAATCCCATCTTCTCCACCAGAATCAATTCCATCAACAACTTGAATTTTGAATTTCTGAAGTTTTTGAGATTTTTCTATGAAATTTGCAAATCTTTTCTTTGTTTCACCTGGGCCAAAAATTACTATCGTATCTCCTTCTTTGAAAATAGATGATAGTGCTTGCTGTACCTGCTCAAAGAATTTTTCAATATTGAAACTAGTCTTGTATCTTTTTCCGCCAGAACCTGAATAGATATTTGGCATAAATTCCAAATGTGTACCTCTTAATCTAGCAATACCGCTATCACTAGTGTCAATTGCTACTAAAACAAAACTAATTTGATCATTACTTGATTCTAAAAGTTTTTTTTCTATTGGTAACCATTTTTTCTTTGAAATTGTAATTCCATCATTTAGTTTTAGAATAAATGAATGATGTGATCCATGTGGCACTGATTCATTACTTGATTCAGAAATTGTACCTCCCACTCTTAATTTATCTAAGACATCATCAAGTGAAATTTTTTCTACAGTTAATGCAATTCTAACTTTAATTCTCTCACCTTTATCTGGTCTTGCATAATCTTTATCTCGTTTTAGAACTCTTGTTGTATCTCCAATCACTTTGTCATTTTCCTTGATAATACGACGTAGATTCAAAAGATCTTCCGAGTCTTCTGGAATGACAGATATTGAATTCTCATCTATTGTCTTTGTAATCATGATATTATTCTAATTTACAAAAAGAAAAGAGTTTAACTTGTTGTTTCTTCTGTTTTTGCTTCTTCTGATTTCTTTTTTAAATAATTTTCAACCCACTCTAAAGTGAGAACACCTGATTCAGATAAATTTGCTAAAGAATTTGCAGATGCTTCCCCTGTAACTTTACCGTTGTTTCTTTTTAATTGTCTCCAT
>DAOWGL010000159.1 GCA_030637455.1 Candidatus Nitrosopumilus sp.
ATTTTGCACAAAGAAAATTAGGATCACAGATTTTAAAATTAGAAGGAATTAATGAAAAATTACAGAAGAAACACGATATGATTTTTGAAAAAATAGTAAATGCACAAAGAAACAACAAAACCAGCTATGCTCAAGCATATGCTGGGGAATTAACTCAAGTTAGAAAAATGAAAAATATGGTTGGCGGAGCAAAGTTATCCATGGAACAAGTTAAACTCAGATTAGATACAGTTTCAGAATTAGGAGATGTAGTAGTAACACTCAGTCCATGCATGGCAATAATCAAAGGATTAAGTCCATCACTTAGTGGAATTATGCCAGAAGCAAACGCATCTATGCAAGATTTGTCACAAATACTAGGAGATGTAATGTCCGGTTCATCAATGGGTGTTGGAGACAGTATGAGTATGGTACCAGAAACAAATGCAGATACATTGGCAATCCTGGAAGAGGCACACAGTGTGATTGCAGGACAAACCAAATCTACAATTCCAGATATACCAGATTCACTCAAACAACAAATTGTTGAGAAAAGAACAGATGTCTTTATCTAGAATTAAAAAATTAAGTGTAATTCTTAATCTATAGAACAAGAACAGAGAGATAAATCAGTTAAGAAACATTTTAAACTTCATCAAATTAGTTTTATTTTATGAGCAAAATCGCATTAGGGATTTTATCCATAATTGTTTTAGGAAGTTCACCATTGGTTTTTGCAGATAGTGAAACAGATTCTAAATTAGAATTTGCAGGAACCTTGGAAGAAACTCTAGGACATTTTTGGGCATTAGAAATGAATCTTGATGAAAACAATACAGAATTAGCATTAGTTCATGCAACACATCCAATTTCAGAATTATATGAGACCATGAGTGTACATCTGGAGGCAAATCCTGAATTTAGTGAAAAATTAGAGAAAACATTACTAGAATTGAAGGACAATGCAAGTACCAGTGTTACCAGAAATGATGCTCAATCTGCAATAGATGATGCAAAAGAGATCATTCAAGAAGCAAGAGACATTGTAATTGGAGATGAATCCAGTAATGATTCAGCATTCAAGGCACAATTAATCAACGGTTTACTTGAAACATCCAAAGTTGAATACAAAGAAGCAATTGAAGGTGGAGTAATAATTGAAATGGCAGAATTTCAGGATGGCTCAGCATTCATTTGGAGATCACAGCAAATCTTTGAAGAAATAAGATCAGATGTGGAAAATTCTGGGAAAGTTAGTGACTCATATGTACAAATTTGGGAAGCATATGATCAAAGAGAGACACCTGAACAAATCACATTACTTGTTGATGAATTAATTGCAGAATTTGAAATTGTGAGTGGAATAGAATCTGAAGAATCTTCCCATATGGAAGAAGTTTTTGGAACAGATGAAAATACACAATTGCAATTAGAAGAAGCAATTCAGATGGATTCAGGAATAGCTAATGAAAATGATGTTACAAGTTTACCACCTCTAAAACAAATCAAAGAAGGTGTTGAACCAGAAAACATTCAATGTAAAGAATCATTTGAATTAATTTTCAAATCATTAGGTGAACCAGCTTGTGTAAAAGAAACTAGTGTTCAAAAATTAATTAGTTGGGGATGGACCCAATAACCTTTTTTATTTTTAGAACAAGTCTTTAGCAATACTAAATAGCAATCATAATTTCATAAATTTATGCCTGCCAAAGGCCCTGTAAGTTTGACAAGACAAACAATCTATTGTTTTATTCCAATTATGAATTGGTATGCAGCTTACAACATAAAAAAATTTAGAAAATATCTATTGATAGCAATAATAGTGGAATTGTCACTAGGTGCAATGTATGCCAGTTTAATTCCAGAATACGATAAAAGTGGAATCAAGAAAGGGGTAATTTCAGAAGACATTAACGATTTAGAAATTAATTGGACAGAAATTATATTTAGAACAGATCATCCATCAGGATTACCAATATTCTTACTAATTGTAATATCAGAATACAGTGTAACGGTATTTCTTATTCGCAGATGGTCAAATCAATGGAATAGTCAATTCATTTAGAAATTATTTAGATTTCTTTTTACTTTTTTGAATCAAAATTTTCTTTATTCTAGA
>DAOWGL010000158.1 GCA_030637455.1 Candidatus Nitrosopumilus sp.
GAATCAACAGTCCAATCTAAAATAACCTTAAACTTTTTTCCCACATCAGGCATTTGAAGAACATAATATGTCCTCCAAACCATCCAGGGAATAATTCCCTGAAAATTATACCCAAATGCAGAAACAATTGCGTTTCTTTTGCCAATTGTTGCCATCATCCCTTTACTATGAAATGAGAATTCATTCATGGTATCTTTTCCAGTTAATGACACCTTAAGATTGTGAGATACTGTTTGACTCTGATGAATAGCGTGTTGAGCAGTAGGTGGATATGGTTTACCTGTAGCAGAATCAATTATTTCGGCACAGTCACCTAAGGCAAAAACATTAGGATTTCCAATTAATCGCAAATATTTGTCAACTTGAACCTTTCCTGATTTCCCATGTTCACAGTTTAATTCAGCAATAACTGGGTCAACTGTCACTCCTCCTGCCCAAATAAGAGTAGTACAAGGAATTTTTTTGTCATTATCTAATAGAACATAATCTTCATCTGCATCAATAGCTTTTGTATTAGTTAGAACTTGCACGCCATTTTTTTGAAGGTATTTCATAGCTTTATTGCTAAGATCTTTTCCTACCTCAGGTAAAATTCCATTTTTTGATGAAACTAAAATCATGTTGATTTTTTCTGAATTAATATTTGGGTACATGCGTGATGCAGATTCTCGTATAAGATGATTAATTTCACCAATTGTTTCAACTCCTGCAAAACCTCCACCAACAACTGTAAAAGTCATAAGTTTTTGTTGTAAATCAGGATCACTAGTCTGTCCAGCATTTTCAAGCATGTTTATAGAATGATTTCTAATTCCTATTGCATCTTCAATTGTTTTTATTGTGAAAGAATGTTTCTCAATGTTTTTGTTTCCAAAAAAGTTAGTAATACTTGCAATTGATAAACTCGGATTGTCGTATTCTATTGCTTTAACTTTTCCATCAAACAGTCTAGTGATTGTAACTAATTTTTGGGTTAGATCAATTGAAGAGACAACTGCTTGATAGAATTTTGCACGTTTACAAAAGGAACGAATTGGGATGGATATATCTCGTGGGTGTATCATACCTGATGCAACTTCTGGCAACATGGGAGTAAAAAGAAAAAAATTATCTTGATTTACAATGCTGATATCTACATTTACTTTATCTTGAAAGGTATTTTGAACCTTTCTTAAAATATTGACTCCTCCAAATCCTCCGCCTAAAATTAAAATTTTTTTAACAGAAGGAAAATCTGATTTGTGAATATATTGAATGTGTTGTTCTAGGGTATTTTTTTTCCTAAACTCTACATCACATTTCTTGCATCGATGCATAGAACGATTTTGCCCAATCCGTGCAAAAAGACCATTGTTGTGCATATAGAACACATAAAATCAAAAAATTTGTTAAGCAGTATCTATCATTTTTATGCCTGAAATCAAAATTATCAACATGGTTTTAACAGAAAAGGAAAAAGCGATTTCTTTAATCTCAAATGCAATTGCATCTTATTCTCTATTCACCGAAAAAGGCTCATTGCCTGAAAAAATGTCACTTATTGATTTTATATTAAAAGCAGCCCCAGATGAACTAAAACCCATAATCTCAATGGATTTGATTGATGAAGTATTCAAGTATGTTTCAAAAGCTCGGATGGATGATTCATAAAGTGTAATTTTATAAAAAATTATGAGGATTTGACTGCGATAGCTACTCTGGGTTCACATTGTTCTCTCCAGGTGCTAAAAGGTGCAAAAGATGAAGGGTTAAAATCAATTTTAATTTGTGAAAAAAAACGAGAGTCTCTTTATAGAAGATTTAGTTTCATTGATGAATTAATTCTTGTGGATTCTTTTAATGAAATTTTAGATGAAAAATATTATTCAGTTTTAGAAAAAAATAACGCAATACTAATTCCACATGGAACTTTAATTTCACAAATGAGTTCACAGGAGATAGAATCAATCAAAATTCCTATGTTTGGAAATAAATCTATTCTACGTTGGGAATCAGATAGAAAATTAAAAGAACAGTTAATGCTTGAAGCAAAATTAAATGTTCCAAAATCAGTCTTTAGTCCTAAAGAAATTAACAAACTAGTTATTGCAAAAAGACATGGTGCTGCAGGCGGTAAAGGATACTTTATGGCAACAACTGAAGCAGAATATAATAAAAAACGTGACAATCTGATTTCACAAGGTATGATAAAAGGAGATGACGATTTGTATCTTCAAGAATATGTTTCTGGAGTTTTAGCATATTTACAGTATTTTTATTCTCCATTAAAAGAGGAGTTGGAATTTTTTGGTGTGGATAAAAGACACGAATCCGATATTGAGGGATTGGCGCGAATCCCCTCCCAACAACAGATGGAAATGAATGAGACTCCATCGTTTAATGTAATTGCAAACAGTCCATTAGTATTACGAGAATCATTATTGTCTGAAGTTTATTCAATGGGAGAAAGATTTGTAGATGCGGCAAAGAGACACGTTTCTCCCGGAATGAATTGACCATTTTGTATTGAAGGAGTTTATGATGCAGATGCAAAATTTCATTCATTTGAATTTTCTGCAAGAATTGTTGCAGGTACTAATATTTTCATGGAAGGCTCCCCATATTCTACTCTACTTTATGATGAACCAATGAGCATGGGTCGAAGAATTGCTCGTGAAATAAAAAACGCAGAATCAAGTAATCAAATAGACAAAATTGTTACCTAAAAAGAGATTTTTTAGATTTTTGTAATAATATGATTCCAATACTAACTGCGCCAAATAACATAATTGCACCTAAAGGAAATTCAGGCACTACGTAGGTTCCTATAATTTCAATTTCTTCAGTAAATGTAGGAATAAAGAAAGAAAGATGGCTATCAGATGCATCTAACACGTCGTATTCTACTTCAAATCCATTAACTAATACTGCAAATTCATTATTTTCTGCACGAATAAGTTCATTGGGCAGTTTTACTGTAAATTCAGAATCTTCAACATTTTCTGTAGCAATTAACAAAGAAATTGTCTCTTTGTCAGTTGCCATTGCTATTACATCTCCATCTAACTCATATTCAATATCAAAAACATTCTCATCAATTTCTAAACGATAGGTTTCTGCATATGCAGTATAATTTGAAAAGATAA
>DAOWGL010000046.1 GCA_030637455.1 Candidatus Nitrosopumilus sp.
ATCTTGCATTTGACTTAGGAATGCATGTTCTAGTAATTATGACTGATATGACAAACTATGCAGAAGCACTTAGAGAGATTAGTGCAGCAAGAGAAGAAGTTCCTGGAAGAAAAGGATATCCTGGTTATCTTTACACTGACCTTTCAACAATTTATGAAAGAGCAGGAAAACTCAATGGAAGAAAAGGAAGTGTTACACAAGTTCCAATTCTAACAATGCCATCTGATGATATTACTCATCCAATTCCTGACCTTACTGGATACATTACTGAGGGACAAATTGTAGTTGGTAGAGATTTATTCAGACAAGGAATTTATCCACCAATCAATATTTTGTCGAGTCTTAGTAGATTGATGAAAGACGGAATTGGTGAAGGAAGTACTAGAGAAGATCACAGTGAAGTTTCTAACCAAGTTTATGATGCATATTCTAGAGCACAAGAAGTAAGAGCACTTGCAGGTATTGTAGGTAAAGCAGGCCTTACTAAAATTGACCTCAAATACATGGATGTTGGTGATACTTTTGAAAAAGAATTCCTTACACAAGCTACTGATGAGAACAGAACAATTGAAGAAACACTTGCTCTTATGTGGAAGATTGTATCAAAATTACCAAAGAATGAGATTACTAAAATCAAAGACAAGCACGTAGAAAAATATTACAAGGAAGAGTAACTGAATGTCATTTGGACAAAACGTTGCAGCAACAAAGATTGAACTTTTCAAATATAAAAAATCGACACAAATTGCTGTTATGGTTGAACAAATTTTAGATGATAAACGTAAAGTTCTCTTAAAAAATATTGAAGAAATGATTCAGGAAGCATCTAAAGCAAGAGGTGGAATTTGGGATCCTTTACAAGATATTTACAAATCCGTAAACGAAGCATATCTAGCACTTGGTACTAATACTGTCGACTCTGTTGCAGAATCTACTCCTCCTGTTATGGAAGTAGAAGTTCATGTAAGAAGAGTTGTCGATGTAAAAATTCCTGCACTTACTGTAACTGAAAAAGATACAAAATCAATGCCTTATGGATTTGCAGATACAAATTCTTCAATTGATAGAGCATCAAAACAAATCAAAGAATTGATGCCAAAAATTTGTAAAGCAGCAGAATATGAAAATTCTATTTTTAGTCTTGCAAAAGCATTAGAAAAGACGCAAAAATTACTAAATGCACTTGAAAATGTCATTATTCCTCGATACAAAGAAAATATCCGATTTATTCTCTCTACTCTTGAAGAGAGAGAAAGAGAAGAATTCGCAAAGTTAAAAAAAGTGAAGGCAAAGATGGAAAGTAGATAATAATGGCAAAAGAAGAAATAAGAAAATTACTTGAAAACTCTAAAAAGGTAGTAGAAAAAGATCATGAGGATTTTTCCAAATCAATTAAAGATGATTTAACCTCTTTCAAAAAGAAAGCACTCAGTTAAACTGAAATTTTATTATCATGATTTAAATATGGATTTAAGAGAGTCTGATCAGAAAATGAAACCTATCGTTTTACTACTTTTGGCAGCAGCAGTAATATCCGTTATTGGATCTACTGGAGTCGCATACGCTGCAGAAGGCGATGCAGCAGGAAATTCTGATTCATTCAAAATTCTCGGCGCTGGATTAGCTTTCGGTCTAGCAGCATTTGGTGCAGGTATTGGTCTTGGCCAAGTAGGTGCAGCCGGACTTGCAGTAATCAGTGAGAACCCAGCACTACAGTCAAAAGTATTCATCTTCGTAGGTATGGTCGAATCCATCGCAATCTACGGTATAGTTATGATGTTTATCATCTTAGGACAATAGTCCAAACTACATATTTTTCAAATTTTTAAATAATTATTTAATTATATTTTAGCTCGTTTACATCCAAAACTCGTGCACAATATCTGCATTTGAGAACTCGTCCATCTTTGTTAATCACATCCATTACAGACTCAATGTGTTCTGTGCTGTTTGTAATGCAATCAGGGTTTGAACATCTGAAAATCCTATCAATTTCATTTGGTAATGCCACTCTTCGCTTCTCAACAAGTTTGTATTCTTTAATCATGTTGATTGTTGCAGTTGGTGCAATTACTGCTAGCTTGTTTGTATCATCGTCTTTTAGAAACTTGTTTTCTACTTTGATGATGTCTTTTTGCGTAAATTTACCACTTGGAACATTCAGGGCTATCGTAATTAGACTACCATCTTTGCCATCGATTCGTAATGCATTAAGCACCTGAAGACCTTTGCCTTCATCTATGTGGTCAATTACAGTACCTTCTTTTATTCGTCGAACCATAAGGTCGGACTGTTCCATCAGAATACTTTGTATAGTCACCTGTATATATTATTGAAAGAATGAACGAATTCTACCAAAAAGATATCCTCTCAATTAAGGATTATACCAAAGATCAATTGGAATCTATCTTTACATCAACTGATAAAATTATGAAATTGAGTCTATCTGAAAGAAGAGAAATCTCCAAAGGTAAGACATTGGGATATTTGTTTTATGAGCCAAGCACTAGAACTCGTCTTAGCTTTGATTCTGCTATGGCATCCATTGGTGGAAATTCTTTAGGAATTTCTGATATAACATCTTCATCTACTCAAAAAGGTGAAAGTCTTGCTGATACTGTTAGGATAATGTCAATTTATTCAGATGTTTTAGTTTTACGTCACACTCTTGATGGCTCTAGTAGATTTGCTGCAGAAATTTCGGATAAACCCGTAATTAATGCAGGTAGTGGTACAGAAGAACATCCAACGCAAGCAATTCAAGATTTGTTTACAATAAAAAAAGAAAAGAAAAAGATTGACGGTCTAAAAATTGGAATTGTAGGTGATCTAAAATATGGACGAACTGTTTACTCTCTATTACATGGACTAGGAAATTACGATGTTGATGTTAGATTAATTTCCCCTGAATCACTAAGAATAAGATCTGACTCTACTTATGAAATCAAAAAGAAATTAGACTTTACTGAATCTACTGACATTGAAGATAATCTAGATGAACTTGATGTTCTTTATGTAACAAGAATTCAAAAAGAGAGATTCCCTGATGAAGAAGAATATCTCAAAGTCAAAGGAAGTTATGTTGTGGGATTAGACATGTTAAAGAGAATGAAAGATGATTCAATAATTTTACATCCGTTACCAAGAATAGATGAAATCTCTGCAGATGTTGATAAAACAAAAAATGCCAAGTACTTTGAGCAAGCTGAGTATGGAAAACACACTCGTGCAGCTCTATTAGGTATGATTCTAAATGAGAATGGATTTTAGATTTTAAGAAAATCCGTATTCCATATATCTAGAGACGTTTCAATATGATTAGTTGACTGAAACAAAAATTATTCCAATTTTTCCATTAGATTTAGTATTATTTCCTAGACAAGAACTTCCACTACGAATTTTTGAGCCTCGATACAAGCAATTAGTTGATGATTGTATGATTGGTGATGGTCAATTTGGTGTATGTCTGATTGATGAAAATAATTCTATCAATGGTTGGAATTCTCCTAAATTAGTAGGGACAATTGCTAAAATTTCAAAATGTGAAGATGTAGAAATTGATGGATTACAATTACACATTGAAACTCTAGGACGAAATTCATTTAGAATTAAAAGAATCATTGCACCATCTATTACACAACCTGCAAATTATGATCCATTATCAGTTGAAGGCCATCAAGAAATTTCTGAAATACATGAAAAAATTGGAACTGAAGAAAAAATGTACATTCAAGCTGAAGTTGAAATGATTCCTGAAATTGATGAGAACATATCTTTTGAAAAATGGGAAGCACTAGTTGAATTATGGAAAAAGAAAATCATCAAACAAGCACTCCCTCAAGTTGTTGATTCACATTCATTGGATCATGTTTTGGAACAATACTATCTAAACACTGACACACCTACAGTAGATTTCATATATTCATTATCTGCAATAGGGGCAAAGGATCCTAATGAACTTCAACCAATATTAGAAGCAACCACTATGGATGAACTAATTAAGCGAGTTGAAGAATTATTGGCAGTATAGATATGATGTCATTCAAAAATTTTGGAATATTTGTACTAGTAGCATGTTTGTTGTTTCCTGCAAGCAGTGTTTATGGGCATGGATTTGGTCTTGATACTATTTCTTCAATAGACATTCAAGGAAAAAAGCTCTCAATTTCTGTAGAGATGCCCATGACTTTTGAAAATGATCAAGAACAAATTACAATTACTGCAACTGAAGATGAAACAAAAGAAAATGCGAAAAATGTCACTTTTCTGATTGGTTTATTTCATGAAAATGAGATGATATTTAGAAACTACTTTTTTGCAGAAGATGGTGTTTTACAAATCCAAGTCAAACCTACACAAGAAGATGAAATTACAATTCATGGTGAACAAGACTCTTTGCTTGGAGCATGGCATGGAACTGAGTCTAATCCTCTTAAAATCACAGGGCCTTTGTTTAATTCCAGTGGATTATACAATTTTGAAATTGAGATACGAACAATTGATGAGCCTACAAATATCATAGAATCTGGAATTTATAATGCTGATTTGAGCGTAATTGAGACTGTGTCATTTACTCAAAAAGATTCTGAAAATAATGATGTAGATTTTCGTTCAAAGTCATATTTTGATACAATTTCTAATTTTAATTATGATTATGAGGCTAATCAAGTCACGTTTGAAATGTCATTTGATTGGAGTGAAAAACAAATGTCACATGTTAATGTGGTTCATGTAGAAACACATTTTCCAAAAGATTTTGTGGAGTTTTTAGCACCTAGCTATTCTGGATATGTTAACGGGATTAAATTATTCAAATCTTCAATTTCTGTTGATGACTATACAGAAGATGATGAAAGAATTATTCACTTTGTTTTGTTGCAAGATCATTTACGATATTTGAAAAATGAAATGAAAAAAGATCTTGATGAGTATCCTGAGAATATGATATTTACAATTTCTATGAGCAAAGATAAAGCATTTCCATTAGAAGCTTATACAAAAAGTGAAGACTTCAAAGTAAATCTTTCATGGGATCCTATGAATGTAGAACCTGGTGTTGATACTAATTTTATTTTTACAATTAGAGATGGAAGAACAAATGAACCTCTAAGAAGTTCTGACTATACATTTGTGATAATTCAAAATGGAGAGGAAATTCATCGTGTCTCTGGAAAAGCACAAGTTGGTGGGGAATTTGAAAAATTCACATTTACTGAAGAACAGACCGGTCCTACAATAATAAAATTTGAAAATATTCGAAATACAGGACAAGAAACTGAATTTGTTTTAGTAGTTGCACCTGAATTTGGAACTATTGCATTATTGATATTGGTAATTTCTACTATGAGTATTATTTTTGTAACAAGAAAAACTTCTCTAAATATCTAGAGTGCTACTAACTTTACAGTATCCATATTTTTGTTAATCTGAAAATCTTTTGTCATGGTAGATACTTTTTCTGCATCTCCATCAATTAGAAATAATTCCATACATTTTTCTTTTTCAATTTTACTATGAAGGTGAGTTGTAATTAGATCCTCAAAATTATGTGTAATTCCAGAAACTACATGATCAAACTCGTCATTATGTACAACCAAAAGAATTGCATGAATATTTCCTGCCAAATCTGCTTTTTGTTTTTCTTCAGAAACAAATGCTCTAATTCCTGCTCTGATAGTTTCAGACCTTCCTGAAAATCCCATTGAAGATTGGAGCTTATCTAATTCTGAAAGAATTTCATCATTTAATGAGATTGAAACTATGGGCATATGCCTAATGTTATTAATTATCTTATAAGTTTAGCAATAAATCTTATTAAGATTTTATAAATTTATTAATAATCTGGATTGAGCAGCTGCGTGAATGCTCAAACTAAGATGGCAATAGTTGCAATTGTGGTAGTAATTCCATTAACTTCTGTTGTTGTTTATGGCACCAATGCCAATCAAGAATTTACTAGTAATGATAATTCTAAACTTCAAGCCATTTCATCATTTAACCCACTCCATGAATTTTCTCAAATTGTGGGAGGAGAAAAAATTGATGTAACTTTACTTGTTCCAGTTGGAGTTGAACCACATGATTGGGAACCTACAATAAAAGATGTTCAACAAATGCACAAGTCTGATTTTATAATAATTAATGGGATAGGTTTTGAAAATTGGGTTGATAATTTAATTGAAAATAATTATCAGGGAACAATAGTTGATACTAGTAAACAAATTCCAATTAAAGAAACAGATCCACATATTTGGCTAAATCCAGTTTTTGCAATTAATCAAGTAGGAAATATTGCATTAGCTTTTTCAAATTCAGATCCTGAAAATGGAGAATACTATATGACAAACGCTGCAAAATATAGTGAAAAATTATATTCACTTGATTTAAAAATTAGAACTGATTTAATAGATTGTAAACGTGATTTTATTGCATTTCATGATGCATTTTCTTATTTTGCAGATGAATATAATTTAAATCAACATACTATTGTTGCAACAACTAATTCTCATGGAGAAGTAACGGCAAAAACATTAGAGAATGTTATTTCAACAGCTAGAGAATTAAATATCAAAGTAATTTTTAGTGAAGAATCAGTAAATACAAAAACTTCTCAAATTATTGCAAATGAAATAGGTGGTAAAGTTTTGGTTTTATCTCCACTTGAAATTGTATCTGAAGATAACTATATTTCAAAAATGACTCAAAATCTTGAAAATCTAAAGGAGGCATTATGTTGAAAGTAGTTGAAATCAACAATCTGACAGTTCAATATCCTGATGTTAAGGCTCTTGATGATATTAGTCTAGTAGTAAATCAAGGTGATTTTCTAGGCATAATTGGGCCTAACGGAGCAGGAAAATCTACACTTTTTGCATCAATGCTTGGTCTTAATACAAAATACAAAGGAACAATCAAATTTTTTGATGAGGACATAAAAAAATCAAAAAATTATTTGAAAGAACTTGGATACGTTCCACAAAAACCAATCTTTGAAAAAAATTTCCCAGTAACTGTTACTGATGTAGTTAGAATGGGATTAAGAAAAGAATCTGATGAAAATAAAATTGATGAAATTTTACAACAATTATGGATACATGAATTACGTGAAAGAAGAATAGGTGAATTATCTGGTGGACAACAACAACGTGTCTTTATTGCAAAGGCTTTAGTAAATAATCCAAAAATTTTGATCTTAGATGAACCCGTAACTGGAATTGATCAACAAAGTATTGATTTGTTTTACAGTATTCTACGTGAATTAAATTCTAAACAAAAAATTACTATTATTTGGTCATCTCATGATTTGGATGCAGTAAACAAACTAGCAAATCACGTGGCATGTCTGAATAGAACTTTGTTCTTTCATGGTGAATCTGAAACATTCTTTTCTGATGACAAATTAGTTAAACAATATTCAGAGGCCTCAATGCAGGAACACATGCATCATCATTAATCATGTCTTTTGAAATTCTAACTTTCAGTTTTATGCATAGAGCATTAATTTCCGGAGTTGCAATAGCAATTCTTTGCTCAGTTGTGGGATTGTTTCTAGTTTTAAGACGTTATTCATTATTTGGTGATGCAATAGCACACTCATCATTTGGTGGAATTGCCTTAGGATTATTAGCTGGTGTCTATCCCTTATGGACTGCATATGCTGTTTCTATAGCTAGTGCACTGATAATTACAAAAATCAAAGACAGATACAACATCTCTGGTGATGCATCTATTGCTGTTTTATTGTCCTCAGGCATAGCAGTTGGGCTCGTAATTATTGGATTATCTGGTGGATTTACAATTGACATCTTTAGTTTTCTATTTGGTAGTATTCTACTTGTTAGTGTAGATGACACTGTTCTAGTTTTAGCATTAACTGGAGCAATTCTAATTGTAATTTTATTACTTTATCGACAACTCCTTTATTCAACATTCAATGAAGAACAAGCCAAAGTTAGTGGAATTCCTGTAGAAAAAATAAATTACTTGATTGTGTTTATGGCAGGAATTACTGTAGTTACATCAATTCAACTTGTAGGTGTATTGTTAATTTCAGCTCTATTTGTAATTCCTAATGTTACAGCAATTATGTATGGTAAAGGATTCAAACAAACAGCAATCATTTCAATGAGTTTTTCTG
>DAOWGL010000031.1 GCA_030637455.1 Candidatus Nitrosopumilus sp.
ATGAGGGCACCAAGTACATCCTGATTGATGCATTCCTTGTCCCATTCCTTGTCCCATTCCAGAACCCATCATGGGTTGATGTATCGAATCCATCCATGCTGAATGTGATTTTAGATGAGTTTCCATCTGAGGATGATTCTTCATTGTATGAATCATTTTTTTACGTAATTCAGGATCACTGCTCATGGGAGATAACATATTTTTTAGTAATTCAGGATTATTTTTCATTTGTAAAACCCAATCATCCATAGTTTGCATCATCATAATAGGATCGTTTTGTATCATTTCATGCCAATGAGACATCAAATTCTGGTTTGATGTCATGCTGTTCATCAAATGATTCATCATCTCAGGATGTTTTTCCATAATCGATTGATTATGATTACCATATCCTCTATCAACTAATTTCAAATAGGTAGAAGGCATTACGCATGTAGGATTTCCATTATTTTTTTGTAACAACAAATGCCCAGATTTACAAGTCATCATATCAATATCAGCAAATTTTTTCCACTGTTGATGTGGAGTCATTTGTTGAGCAAGAGAATTTTCAAAGAATAAAGGACTGATAGCAATAGTTAGAATGATAGCAAAAAGAAATACAAACTGAGAATTCAATAAATGAAATTAGTGTTTTTCTCTTAAAAAGCAATCGTAAAAAATCAAATTTATTAATTAATTATTTTGAAAACAAGTTGATTTTTCTATCTACTAATTTACCATGACCAAGTTTTCCAATCACTTCAAAGTTCTCAGCAATTATCTCTCCTCTAACTATTGTTTTAACAGGCCATCCAGTTAGATTTCTTCCTTCATATACAATATAATCAGAGAATCCGCCAAACAAATCAGAAGTTACAGTTTTTTCTTTTTTCAAATCAATCATTGTTATATCAGCATCAGAATCTTTCTCAAGGGTTCCTTTTTGTGGATACATTCCAAAAATTTGAGCGGCGTTTTGGCTAGTAAATCGAACAAACTGCTCTAGAGATATTTTCTTTTGATTGATCCCATCATTGAGTAAAATTGGAATTGCTGTGCCTATTCCGGGGAATCCTGCAAGGGCACTCCATACATTTTCGCCATCTAGTTTGAGTTTGAGTTGATTTGCAACATGATCCGTACCAATAGTATCAATTTGATTATTTGATAATGCATTCCACACTGCTTTGCGGTCATCTTCAGTCCTAATTGGAGGCATTACCTTAGCAAGATAACCAGATTGTTTTTCATAAGACAAAGTCAAGTAATGAGGACAAGTCTCAACAAAAATTTTAGTTCCCAATTTTTTTTCTTCTTCAATTTGTTTTAGTGCACGCTCAGAACCAATATGAACAAAATAAATTACACAATCATAGTCTCGTCCAAATTTTGATATTGTCTTGATAGCTTTTGCTTCAAATTCTGGAGAACGACTAGATGACCATGCAGATAATCCATCTTGATTTTTTTCTTTTGCAGTTTTAATTCCACATCCACATGACTCATAATCTTCTGCATGCACTAGAACAGGGCAACCAAGTTCAGCTGCTGCCTTTACAGTTTGTTCGACTAATTCATCAGTTACATTCACTTGTGCTTCAACTAGACTAGAAGAATTTGGTGGCATGTCCATGTATACATGACCTACTTCACCACCAAGATTCATGTAAATTTTAAAAGATGTGATTCCTTTTTCAATACAATAATTCATCTCGTTGATTTGTTGTGGGGTAAAAATTGAAGCATGAATTGCGTAATCAACATAATGATTTTTAGATGCGGTATCAAGTTGAGCTTGCAAAGAATTTGTAAAAGGATCACCTAGTCGAAGCATTCGCATCATAGTAGTAATACCACCAATTGCTGCAGCGTGAGATTCAGTTTTTGCAGCCTCATTAATTGGAGAATATACCCCATAGTGAACATGAGTGTCAATGGGGCCAGGAATAGAAACTAGTCCTGCACCGTTAATTTTATGATCACAGGCAGGTGTATCAGTTGTAAATCCTACGATTTTTCCCTCATCTATGAGAATATTTTTCTCAATCATTCCATTTGGGAGGATAACATGCGAGTCAGTGATTATAGTATCATATGTCATCTGAGAATTTTAGATGCTGCAGGCTATTATGCGTTAAGATGTCAAACAAAAAATCATGAGTGTTATTCAGGAAGAAAATAAATTAAAATCTAAAGTATAATTCGTCTAGTACCTCTATTTACAACCAAAATTTTCGGGGTTGTAAATTCTGGAGTAATTTTTGGTTGTTTTTTTATCCAAATTGAGTGTGTTCCTTTACATGATGATATTTTTTGCCCTTTTTCTTTTTTTGAAATCAAACTTTTCCATTGTTTATTTTCAGTTATCCATTTTTTGAAAACATTCTCAGAATAATTTGATTTTGTTCCTCTCAAAGAACATGTAAGAATTCTGCTCATGTACTGTAGATGAAAATAGTATTATTATACTTTCATAACTACATACTTAATGAAGTATAATGTCTTGCAATGCAAACACAATACAAGAAACAATTTCTCTATTCCAAATATTTTTTTTAAGATTGTGATATCAAAAGGATTTTAAGTTAATAGTTTTGATTTCAAATATTCAGTTTTGATGTAAAATGATGAAATCAAATCCATCCCATTTGGCAAAAAAATCTTGTGAAACAGTTTTGGGGTTAGATGAATCAATTAGATTTGTAGGAAAAGTTGTAGATAGAAAATTACTTGCATTTGTGAGACAAAAAGATTCTACACCATTACTAAATGATGAACTGGAAAATATGGCTCATCACCAAGCATCAATAAAAGTAATGATGGAAGAAATGTTTGATGACAGTCTCGGTATGACAAATTGGATGATTATATCTAAAGAAAAAGTGAAATTAATTTCTGTTTTTCTAGATGAGGGAATGATCATTCTTTCCATGGAGCCTGATGGAAATCATGAGGAAGTAGTCAAACAAATTCAAAATCTAAATGTAAATCTCTAAATATTTTCATTCTAGCCTCGTTATTCATTATATCATCAAATGTACAGTTTGTTTCTAAAATCATACTTAGAAAATGAATAAAAATACAGCAAAAAGAGGTACTTCAAGGGCCGGTGGTTTAGGGGTATAATGCCTCGTTCGCAACGAGGATGTCGAGGGTTCGATTCCCTCCCGGTCCACTTTTCCAGAAACTATTATACATAAATAAAAAATACCATCGTCATGGAAGTTTTTGACGGTAAAAAAGCAGCTCAAGATTACATGTCAAAGCACACATTAGCATTCTCTACACCAGAATTAACGCTAATGAGATTTGCATTCTGGTTAGGAGATTCTGTACCAGATCCAAAAAATGATGGAAAAGGAATTCCAAGAATGATGACATATTTAGTAGAACAAGACTTTGAACCAGTCTTAATTGATGATGAGACATATGTTCCATCAGGTGCAGTGAAAAGTTCAGCAGTAGTTGGAAATGCATTTAATGAACAAATTCCAGATGGAAACTTTTGTTCTGAATGCGGTAACAGTTTGTCATCTACTGCAAAGTTCTGTCCTGAATGTGGAACAACACAATAAGAAAATAATTTTTTAATTTACTAATTTTATGCTTTAGTGCCACACTTTGTGCAAAACTTTGCATTTGCTCTAAGTGCTGAACCACATGAAGAACATCCATTCCCACTTTGTTGAGGTGCTACTTGTCTTGGCATTAAAGATGGATCAGGTGTTGGTAAAGTTCCAGGATCTCCAAATGCTTCTTGTGCAGAAACAATTCCTGGAGGACCTGCACCTACTGGATTCTCAGCTGTTCCTGATCTTGGAGGTTGTCCCATACCACCTGCCATCATTCCAGGTTGTCCCATTCCAGGCATTAATCCAGGAGATTGAGTACCCCCCGAACCAGAACCTACTGATTTTTTTAATTCAAAGATTACTTTGATAGCTAGAAATTCTAATGCAGAGTATGCAACTGTATAATCACCTAATTTTTGAAAGAATTCTTTGTCACTAAGTTGACCTTTCTTGTACATGTTGTTTGTATCTAGAAATGATTCATAGTATCCTTGTGATTCATCAAACAAATTCTGCAATTTGTCAAAGAGCATGTTGAGTGTATCTACTTCACCAAATGACATAATCTCAGTCAATTTTTGGAATATTAATTACTTTAGGATCAAAAAAGAGGAAAAACGTGTTAGGATTTATTCTAGTGCTCTATCAATCATACCTTTGTATGATTCTTTAGATGCTGCACCTACTTGCTGGCTAACTATTTCGCCTTTGTTAAGGAGGATTAAAGTTGGAATACTAAAGACATTGTATTTTGATGCCAGTTCATTGGCTTCATCAACGTTAACCTTGACAAATTTTACTTTGCCATCATAGTCAGCTGCCAGTTCTTCAACTACTGGACCTACCATTCTACATGGACCACACCATTCGGCCCAAAAGTCTACAAATACAGGGATGTTAGAATTTATCACATCTACTTCCCATGATTTTGCATCTGAAATTTGTGTTACAGCCATTATAACATTATTTTATTGCACATACCTAAAAACGTTCACCAGAATTAACACCGTATTTTTTGTTGGAAAATAAATTTTGATATATACTTAAATGACGTTTTGCTAAATCTCAAATATGAGTTCTGAACTTAGACTTAAAAAATTAAGAGGATCTGGAGGCTATATCATGGCTACCGTTACTGATGAACAACAAATGAAAGGAAACCTAGGCGGTCCTGATCTATTTTTGGCACCAATTGGAAGATTGGATGCAAGTACAATTACTAAACATTTTTGCAATACTTGTGAGAAAGAATTTGAAGGTCCTCCAAAAATTGAATTTGAGAATCCAAATGAAGAAGTTGCAGAAAATTTAATTCTTGCAGAACGAGGTCAATACATTTGTAATTCATGTAATGCTTCAATTGCTGAATATAGAGATTTCAAGAAACAAGATGAGGCAGGAGAAGTTGGAGTTGCAAAACCATTAGAACCACAAGTTCAAAGTGCACAACCAGAAACTGTCCCACAACAAGTGGCAGAACCTACAACAGTACAACCAACTGCAACACAACCAGGTCCTGTAACTTCAATTACATCAATTGAAGGAAAATCTGTATTTGATGAAAATGCAAACAAAGTTGGAATTGCAAAACAAGTTGGAATTGATTCTACACAATCAATGGTTTTAGTAATTACTAAAGAAGATGGAACAGAAGGCAGCATACCTTGGAGTAGCATCAAAAAAATTGGTGAAGTTGTTATTTTAGGAAATCCTGAAGTTGCAACTCAGCCAGGAAAATGTTCTAGTTGTGGATTTGCAAACAAGGAAGGCTCCAAATTCTGTGAAGATTGTGGTAGTAAGATCTGATAACTAGTAAATTTAATCAATGGTACTATAGACGAGAATACAATTGGCAAAAAGATCAATCCCAAAAGGAGTAGTAAAAGACATCATAATTGTCGCAGTAGGGGTTTTAGTAATTTGGATTGGTCTACAAGTAGCATTCGGAACACAAAATCCATTCTATGTTGTTGCAAGTGGAAGTATGATTCCAGTTTTAGAAGTATATGATGTTTTGATAGTTTCAGGTCACGAGCCTTTTGAAGAAATTGAGATAGGCGATATCATTGTATTTAATCGGCCTTCAGATCATAATAGAGTGATTGTTCACAGGGTAGCGTCAATTATTCAAGAAGATCCTAAAACAATTAGAACACAAGGAGATGCAAATCCAGCATCAATTCCAGGTACTGACTTTCCAATCACAGAAGAAGAATATATTGGAAAAGTAGCATATACACTTCCTCAAGTAGGATACATTACACAGTTACTCAAACCTCCAATCAACTATGTCATTATTGCAGTTGTGATTGGGATTATGGTTGTAAAGCAATTTGTAAAAAAGAAGAATGAAAAGGAATTATCATTTACTGATCCATTAGATTCAGTTAATCCAGATACTATAGAGGAATTATCAGATATTGATAAGATTGAAAAGGATTCAGAATATTCAGAACATGTGGAAAAAACTGAAGATATTGCAGAATTAGATGACACTGATGAGCCAGAAAATCAAACAAAAACAGAAGAGATTGGTAAAACATTTGAAGATATAGAAGATTCTATTGATGATAATGTAGAATCAAAAGAAAAAGATGATCCAAAGTAAAAAGAATACTAATTTTAAAAAGATTCAGGCAAACAGGTTCACATATGCATATGGCAAGAGCAATAGATCGTCCTGCTTGCTTGGTAGTATAATTATGTCAAATTTACTAAAAAAGGATCCGGATAAATGATTAGTTTCAAGAGTAGAATTGTTTATGAAGTAGCCAAGAATGGATTTTGATTATTTGAAATAATTTCTATAGAACAGAGTCTTTTGTTTTGAATACTCGCTTAAAGTATTCAGATGGTTCTTTTGGTTCTTCAATATCGTTTGTAATTCCTGCTAGATTCTTTGCCAAGTTCTTTTTGTAACCAACTTGCATTTGTCTTTGAATCTGGATTCTTTGTGCTTGTGGGGAGCCTGCTCCATGCATAGATTCTGTAAGGTAACCAACTGCATTTTTACCCAAAGTCATGTTTTCAATTAATCTTAAAATTCTCATTCTATTTTCTACATCTACTCCTTTTCTTCCAACAAGATATTTTTTGAGTAGTGGTCCTACTTCTGGATGTCTAAAGTCTTTCTCAGATGGTAATGTAACTACAAGACCACCTGCAATATCTTGCGCTAGTCTACTAATTTCATATGGGAATCGTGTTACGTTATGTTTGCAAACTTGTGCAAGCATGTCATCATTTAAGAAAACACCTGACTTCATCTGGTGTCCTTGGTGAGAAGATGCAATGCCTGCTGCAAAAATTGTTTCATTAAGATGAGTCATTTCAATAAGTTTGTCTTTAATGTGAGAAACTTTTGGAATGCCATTGTAATCAGCAATTGTTGCAGCAGCACCAATTAACACATCACCTAAACCTGTTTTGCAAACATAACTACGTCTATGATAACAAGTAAAACGCTCAATCAACATAGATGCAAATTCATATTCACCATTCATGAAAACTTTATCCCATGGAATAAACACTCTATCTAAAATCATCAAAGCTTCTTGTCCTCCAAACTTTGCATTGCCATCATCAATGTCACCTTCTTCCATACTTCTTGTGTCACAAGACTGTCTACCGTAAATGTAAGTTATTCCTTTCACATCAGCTGGAACTGCTCCAACAATTGCCCAGTCTTTGTCATTTTCAGTGAGTCTAACTGTTGGCATCAAAATTATCCAATGTGAGTTGATACAACCAGTTTGGTGTGCTTTTGCACCTGAAACATAGACTCCTTTCTCATCAGTTTCTACAATTCTAGTAAACAAATCAGGATCATCTTGTTCTGATGGACCCTTACTTCTATCCCCTTTAGGATCAGTCATAGCACCACCAATTACAAGATTCTCTTTTTGTACCATCTTTACAAATTCTAAGAATTTTTTATGATAATCAGTTCCATGTTTTTCATCAATTTCAAATGTAGTAGAGTGTAAAGAATTCATGGCATCCATTCCAACACATCTCTGGAAACATGTTCCAGTGTTTTGTCCAAGTTTTCTCTGCATTTTATTTTGTAAAACTAAATCTTCTGCACTTTCTGCAATATGTAAAAATCGATTAACTTTCAATCCAGAAAGTGACGAATCAGCAGAAGCTAATGCTTCTTCACGTACTGCCAAGTCATAAGTTTCTGCAACAGCGTTAATTGATGGTCTAATAATTGGATGATCAACTGGTTCTTTGACTAATTCTCCAAAGAGGTAAATTTTGAGATCGCGTCCTCTAAGACTTTCAATATAATCATCACCTGTTCTAATTGTCTTTATGACATTAGCCATGCAACATTATTCATTTTGAAGTTGTATAAATATTCTAAATTTGTACAGGCTAAAATCTAGGAATGAATTGCGATCAGAGACCTATTCTGACATCAAGAATTCTGCAACCTTTTCCTTTTTCCATGACTAGTACAGGATTCATGTCTAATTCTTTGATCTCTTTAAAGTCTGAAACTAGTTGTGATAATCTTTGGATACACTCAGAAAGTTTTGCAATATCAGATGGTTTTTCACCTCTAACTCCTTGAAGTAATTTCTGAGTCTTAATTGATGCAATCATGTCATCTGCTTCTTTATCAGTAACGGGTGCAAGTTTGAATGTCACATCTTTGAGAACTTCTACGTAAATTCCACCCATTCCAAGCATGATAACAGGACCAAATCCAGGCTCTAATTTTGAACCTATGATGAGTTCTTTGCCACCTTTAACCATCTCTACAATCAAAACGCCTTTGATCTCAGCTTTACTGTTGTATTTTTTAGCATTTTTGATAATTGTTTTGTATGCTTCTTTGATTTCAGAATCATTTGTCAAGTTTACTTTAACACCGCCTGCATCAGACTTGTGAATAATTTGGGGTGATGCAATTTTCATTACAACAGGGTAACCAATTTTTTTGGCAATTTTTATTGCTTCAGATTCATTTTTGGCAAGTGCACTTTTAGGTAATGGTAAACCATATGCTTTGAGAACTTCTTGTCCTTCTTCTTCTAACAGGTTTGGTCTTTTCTCTTTTTTGACCTTGTCAAAAATTTTCTTGGCTTTAGCTTTGTTTACTTTGAATTTAGTAATTTTTCCTTCTTTGGTATTTACCCAAATTGCAAACTTTATCATTGCAGCTAAAGTTCTAATTGCTCCTTCAGCATAGTTGTAATAAGGAACATCTCCCTTTGCTAAAATTTCTCGATTTGTAATACCCTCATCTAATCCCATTAAACTTGCAAGCATTGTCTTTTTGTATTTCTTTGACATTTCAACAACCACTTCAGCTAGTTTATCATAATCTAATGTTCCAGAAGGAGTACACATGGTAATTACAGATCCTACCTTTGGATGTTTGAGTACACGATCTAACACGTTATGAAATCTGTTAAAATCAGCATCACCTACAATATCAACAGGATTTGCAGAACTTCCCCAAGGAGGAATTACTTCATCTATCTTTGGACGAATACTATCAATTTTGGCCATTCTAATTCCTGCTTTAGAACAGGCATCAGTGGAAATAATTGCAGGTCCACCTGCATTTGATACAATAACTAAACCACCTGCTGTTGGAAGTGGTTGTTTTGAAAAGGCAGTAGCATAATCAAAGAGCTCTTCCATCGTATCTACTCTAATTGCACCTGATTGTTTCAGTAATGCATCATAAATTTCATCTGAGCCCATTAAAGCTCCAGTATGAGACATTGCAGCTTTTGCACCCTCTGGACTGCGTCCTGATTTTAGTACAAGAACTGGTTTTTTGAGTTTTTTAGTAATGTTTTTACAAACTTTAAGGAATTCTTGGCCATTTCCCATGTCTTCAAGATACATGACAATAACTTTGGTTTGTTTGTGATTTGCAAGAATTTTTAGAATGTCAACTTCACTCATCACAGCTTTGTTTCCAAGACTTACAACTGCTGAGAAACCAATTCCTTGAGCACTAGCATCTTCAACTAATGCTGCACAAATTGCACCACTTTGTGAAACAAGTGCAATTTTTCCAGACTTTGGTGTAACTTTGAGAAAAGTAGAATTCATCATTGTCTTTGGATCAAGATTCATGACACCA
>DAOWGL010000140.1 GCA_030637455.1 Candidatus Nitrosopumilus sp.
CAAAAAATGGAATTAAAATAATTACAGATGATGATATTCCTACAAATCCTGAAAAAAATACTGCAGGATTAGTAGTAAAAAACATGATGAAAAAATTCAAAATTAAAGGTGGTGTAGAAATTAAAATTAAGAAAGGAATTCCTGCAGGATATGGAATGGGAAGTAGTGCTGCATCAGCAGCAGCATCAGCAGTTGCATTTGATAAATTATTTGGATTAAAATTAGATGGAAATTCTTTGGTAGAATTTGCAGGATCTGGAGAAAAAGCAAGTGCAGGTACAGTTCATTATGATAATGTTGCAGCCTCTGTGTTAGGTGGATTTGTAATTGTTAAAACAAATCCTTTAGATGTAATTCGAATTGATCCTCCAACTAATCTAAGGATGTGTATAGCAGTTCCAACAATTAGTGTTCCAAAGAAGAAAACAAAGGTATCAAGAGGAGTTATTCCAAAAAAAATTAAATTATCTGACAGTATTTTGAATTTATCAAATGCTGCAGCAATTGTTGCAGGATTTATGAAAAAAGATTCAGAAATTATTGGAAATTCAATCAAGGATGTGATAGTTGAACCAGCAAGACAACATATGATTCCAGGATTTGCCAAAGTGAAAGAAAATGCTATCAAGGCAGGAGCCCTAGGTGTAACTATTAGCGGTGCAGGGCCTTCAGTTATTGCTTTTTCAAAAAGTTCAGCAGATTTGAAAAAAATTAGTTCATCCATGGCCAAAGGATTTGCATCTGCAAATACAAAATGTCAGACTGTAATTTGTAAATCAAGTAAGGGTGCTGCAGACAAAAGAAAATAGTTGAATGAATCATGAAGAAAGCAGTTATTGTTTTTAGTGGAGGAGTAGATTCTGTTTGTGCTGTTTCATATTTGAAATCAAAATATGAATTGTATGGCATTACATTTTCTTATGGACAAAAAGCTAATAGTGAGATTGCAGCAGCTAAATCTTTTGCAAAAAAATTGGGCTTGAAACAACACAAAATAATTGATATTGGTTTTATGAAAGACTTGTATGGAAATTCTAATGTTTTAACAAGTTCTAAAAGAAAAATTCCTAGTAAATTTGAGTATTCAATCGTAGTACCAATTAGAAATGCAGTGTTTCTATCAATTGCTTCAGCGTGGGCTTTTACACTAAATGCATCTCTAGTAGTGTATGGCGCTCACACTGGAGATAAACACTATCCAGATTGTAGACCAAATTTTGCAAAAAAACTAGAAAGTGCATTTAATCAAGGTGAAATTGATGGAATCAAATCAAAACTACGAAAAAACATTGAGATTTGGTCACCATATAGAATGGGATTATCAAAAAGTGATTTACTAAAATCAGGAATGAAAGTTTTAGGGAATTCTATTTTCAAGACATGGAGTTGTTATTCAAATAAAAAATATCATTGTGGAGTTTGTGAATCTTGTAATAATAGAAAGATTGCATTTGAAAAAGCTGGAATTACAGATAAAACAAAATATCTTAAATAAATCTAGTAACTGTTTCTAAGAATTTTCTTTTTTAGAATTAAACCTCTAATTCCAATATACCAAATTAAAAAGAATGCACCAACAATTCCCATAAACACATAGTTTTGTACTTCTGGTGTTAGTCCTTCAATTGAATCAGTAATTTTACTTGAAGTTAACATTGAGATTGCAATTACAATAATACATTCAATTGCATACCATGTCCAATTTGGCCATGATTCTTTTGGAATGTGAATGTACGGATTTGCCCCCATGTTTGTGATCAAAAATAATGATTATTTAATTTTTCAGTATTCTCTAAAAGGAGAGATCTGAGGCACGGTTTCGAAGTAGCGACATTATGCCTGCTTTTTCTTCTTTATTTTCATAAATTCCTCTAAATGCAGAGGACGAAAGTGTTGCATCATTTTTTACACCACGCATTTTCATACAAAGATGCTCAGCATCTGCTAAAACGACAACTCCCTTTACTCCTTGAGAATGTAGTTCATCAGCAATATTTTTTGTAAGTCGTTCCTGAATTTGAAGCCTTTTTGAAAATTTTTCCACCAATCTAACGAGTTTTGAAATTCCAAAGACTCTACCATTTGGAGAATAAGCAATGTGAATTTTCCCATAAAATGGTAACATGTGGTGTTCGCACATTGAATAAAATTGAATATCTCGTGCAATTACTACATCAGAATCTTCTGAGAATTGAACAGATAATTCTGAATCTGAATCATATCCACCAAAGATTTCTTTGTACATATTTGCAATTCTTTCAGGAGTTTCACGTAATCCTTCACGTGTAGGATCTTCTCCAACTTCAATAATTAATTCTCTAACAAGTTTTTTTACACGTTCTTCATCCATCGATATTCACACAGAATTTTTCTAGTATTTGAAGGTAATCTGATTTTTAGGCAGGTGCTAACATTATGGAGCACCAATGAATTTGTGCAATTGGGGAACTACCTTAACATCAATGTAATGAGGAAAAACCAAATCATATAATTCCAATAAAAGTTCTAGCGAAGGCTCAGAAATTCCATATGTAGGCTGAATGATGAAACCATCAATATCATCTTTAGATATTTTATCAAAAATTTCTTTAACTAGTTTTGCAAATTCATCTGGCTGAGTTTTTGAACTAACTACAACTTTGATGTAAGTTGTTTTCTTTGATTTAACAGATGATTGTAGACATTTCATTGTGTGACCAATCAATTTTTCATAATGTTTTGTATCAACAAAATCAGAATCTTTGGTTTTAAATTCAATTTTAACAATATCAATAAATGGTAATACATGATTAAATCTATCAATATCAAAACAAGATGATTCTAGATATGTTGGAATTTTTTTATCTTGAATATGTTTTGCAAGTAATGCAACTGCTTCATGTTGGATTAGAGGATCACCGCCTGTAAAATTTACTTTGTAGGTTTGATTCTTTAAATTGGAATCAATTAGACGATTTGCATCTTCAATAGAATATTCCGTTCCAGAATCAAGAGGAAGCGATTCTTTTGTGTCACAGTAAAAACAAGTAAAAGGACATCCTGCCAATCTCACAAAGAGAGTTTTGGTTCCATAAAGAATTCCTTCGCCTTCAACTGAAGTAAATATTTCAAATAATCTAACTTTCAAGTAATAATTGTAATTTTTTTCATTATTTATTCAGTGAGTTTCTAATGCATTACTGGTTCTTTTGTATAAAACAAACCAGAAATAAAGAAAATTACTCCCAAGATTCCAATTGTACTTCCTATGAGTTCTACTTGATTTTGAAGATCTCCTTCAATTGGAGCCCATAACCATGCCATCAAAGCACCAACAATAATCATTGGAATTCCTACTCCAACTATGATTGTTTTAGAAGCCATGCTAAATGCTGATTAGAAAATGTATATGAATTTTATGATAATTTATTGTAGTGAATTTTTAATTTCTGCTAGTTGTTTTGCTAGATCTCTTAATTGCTCATTAGCAGTTTCAAATTCACCATCATTCAAATTCTGTTTAATGCTTTGAAGAGTATCTCCTGCATCTAACAAATCTTCCTCATCTACTCCATCAACTTGAGAAAGTCTAGAAAGAGTTTTTTCAACTTGTAATATTCTGGATTCAAGTCTATCATTTTTTGTTAGTTCAAACTGATCTTTTAGAGACATGATTTTTCTTATTTCTTCAATAATTTTACGTGGTTCATCCATTGAAGATAGATTTTTCTTAGCAGATACTAATTTTTCAATAATCTCATCAGAAACACCTTGCTTTTTGGCATTTTCTATTAATCTATCAAGTTGTTCCAAATATTTTTGGGCATATACTTTAGCGCGTTGTGACTCTTGCTTTGATGCTTTTTCACGTAGTTCTTTGTTAACATCTACAATTGTTTCTTTGATTTCATGAATCGTATCTAGCGCTTGAGCAAATTGATGATCACCAATTTGTTGTCTGGCTTTTACAACCAATTCATCTAATTCAGAAAAGTCAATTGAGGCATCATGTTTTTTTGCAATCGTTTTTAGATTATTTAGATAAGATTGTAATCTTTGAAGATCATTAGATGGATTCTTTGCAGTATCTCTTACAGATGAAATTTCATCTTGAGATGAAACATCAGATACTGAAGTTGTTAGATGTCTAGAAATTTCTTTAAAAATTTTCATGGCTGAAAGGAAGTGCTTTTTTGCAGCACTTGTATCATCACTGTGTAATGATTTTTCTAGGGATTCAACTTGTTGTGTTCCCTCTTCAAATAATCTCTTAATTTTATCGGAGGAATCATCTGAAATTTGATTACTGATTTGTTCTTGTGCACGTTTTGCAATTTTTAGAATTGCAGGATCATCTGCAGCATATACTGCTGCAAAAAATGGTTCTAAAGTTGCACTCTTAGAAAAAGAGGAAGAAATTGCTCAAACGGTCAGGACCAGTGGGGTTACATGGATTAAAGATGTAAAAAAATTCGGTATTCCAAAAGAATGCTATAATGAAATA